>NZ_JAALEF010000511.1:14965-23238 GCF_014145245.1 Dietzia sp. B44
GCCTCGTCGCTCTGCAACATGGTGATCAGGTCGAAACCCGGCTCTTCTCCCTCCGCCAGGCGGGCGGCCTTGTCATGCCACAGTGCGCTGAGTCCACGCGCCATGTCGACCATGCCCTTGAACAGCTCGTCGTTGTCGGAGGGCCCTCCATTGGCCTGCTCCATGGAGGTGGCCAGGTCCGACCACTCGACAAGCTTGTGGCGCTGCTCGTAGGGGAAGTCCAGCAAGGTCGCCAGCATGCGCGCGGTGAGCTCGATCGACACCGTCCTCACCCAGTCGAAAGGCTCGTTGACGGGCAGGTTGTCCAGGACGTCCCTGACGCGCTCCCGGATGAGGCCCTCCATCTCGCGCAGGTTCTTGGGAGCCACCACGCCTTGGACGGCGCGCCGTTGAACGTCGTGCCTGGGCGGATCCATGGCGATGAACATGGCGATGTCCATGAACCGCGGCGGCGCCCCGATGACGATCAGGGGCTCGGCGGAGAAGGCCTCGTGGTTCTTGTCCACAGCGATGATGTCGGCGTGCCGCGTCACCGACCAGAACGGCCCGAACGGACTGTTGGGCTGGTAGTGCACCGGGGCCTCGTTACGCAGGCGCTCGAAGTAGGGGGCCCACTGCCCCTGTCGGTACAGGAAGGGGTTGCTGAGGTCGATGTCTTCGAGCGCGAGTTCTTCGACCGGCGGGATCGGGCGTTCGACGAACATCTTCTGCCCGTTCGTGCCCGTCAACCAACGTCGGCTCTTGTCGTAGAGGTGCGCGGCCTGGACCTGGCGATCCAGGGGTATGGCGGCGTCGACCTTCGTCTTCACTGCGTCAGGGATCTTCATCTCGTCAACACCTCCTGTTACATCTGGAATTCAGGCAACTGCACGGTCAAGCCGTCCCATGACCGGGAGACCTGGACTTGGCACGACAGCCGCGACGTCGGCTCTCGCTCGGGGTTCATCGACAGCATCTCCTCCTCCTCCGGGCCGGAGGGGCCGACCTTGGCGGCCCAGGCGGAATCGACGATCACGTGGCAGGTGCCGCATGCGGCCTCTCCGCCGCAGTCACCATCGATGCCCGGAATGGCGTTGTTCGTGGCGACCTGCATCAGCGAGCAGCCCTCCTCGATGGGCGCCTCGTGCTTCTCCCCGTCGTATGACACGAAGGTAACGACTGTCATCTACAACTCCCTCACTATTGACTACGTCATCGACATTTTCTCCAGTATTGTCGTTGATATCGGCGATGACCATGTTGAATCGTGTCATCCTGCTGTGAGATCGGGTCACGTGAGGAGCGCTGTGCAGAGAAGCGAGCCGGGCGTCCCAGCGCTTGCCTTCGCGCAGCTGCTGGCCAGTCCGGCGATCGATCCGGACAGTGCCGAGCAGTTCCGTGCCATCATGGCGCGCGAGGGAACCGGGGAACTGTCTCTGATCCGGACCCAGGAGCAGGCACCGCTGCGGTGGTTTCGCGAGGTCTACCCGGACCTCGATGCCGAGCAGGCAACGAAGCTGGGGATCGCCTGCGCGGAACAGGCCCAGCTCACGTCCTTCGGGCCGTTGAGCGTGCCGCTGGTCAGCGCAGGAACCGTCGCCCAGGTCGTTCAGCTGTTGACCTATCTTCCCGTGATCACCGAGGCCGTCACCACCCAGTCCGATCCCCAGCGCGACGACCTGACGATCCGGCTCACCGGGAACGCGGCAGACCCCGACCTGGACTGTCTCGCCGTCACCTACTGCGGACTCGCCCTCATGCGGTTGGTCGACCGACTGGTCGACGACGCGTCGGAGGTGACCATGCATAGTCGCTGGCCGGAGCCAAGCAGCGGGGCTCGAGAAGCCTGGCCGGGGGCGCGGCTCATCTTCAACGCCCCCCTGTCCTATGTGCACATCCCTGAACGGACGCTACACGCGGCCTGCCGCTTCCCCGACCCAGTCGCCTACGACGTCGCCGTCACCAGCCTCCAGCAGGCGCTCGAACGTCAGGGCGGCAGCCGGGACTTCACCCGCAGGGTGCGGGCACTGCTGGACGACGGGCCAGGGGTGAGGACCATCCAATCGGTCGCGAATGAGTTCTCGATCTCCTCGAGTACCCTGAAACGCCGCCTCGCCGCGGAGGGAACCAGCTTCCGCGAACTCCTCCAGGAGTCACTGCTCGACCGCGCCCGGATACGGCTGCTCGACCGCTCCACGTCTGTCAGTGAGGTCGCCGCCGAACTGGGCTACAGCGACCTCACGAACTTCTCGCATGCCTTCAAAGGATGGACCGGCAGCTCACCGAGCCACTTCCGACGCGCCCACCAGCACCCTTGAGTACCACTTCCGCAGCCCCTAAGAAGGACCGCGCCCGGCGGGAGTGGCTCACCAGGTGCTCCCTTATGAGTCCACGGATCCTTCCGGAGTGGTCTCTCCGGTGGTAGCTGGAGGAGTGAAGGCATCGTCAGGCCCCGCAGCGGCGGTGACCATAGGTCCGTAGGCCTGGTGGAGGGCAGACAGAATGCGGCCCAGGGGGAGGTCGTCGAAGCTACCGTGGTCTCGTACGTACTCCATGTGCCGAGTCCCGTCGGAGGTGAAGGCGTGCATGAGCGCGTCGCTCCGTCCCTCGAATTCGACCGGTGGCACGCCGAATCGTTCGCATAACTCGACATTGAAGGCAGGTGTGGCCTTCAGCCATCGTCCGTCGATGTAGACGCTGCAATAGCCGTGATAGACGAACAGATCCGTTCCACCCATGACGGCTCGTAAGGTGTCGGTCTGCAGATGGTTCCGTACATCGGCGAAGCCGAGTCGGGTAGGGATGCCCGCGGCCCGCAGAACCGCGGCCAGTAGCACCGCCTTGGGCACGCAGTAGGCGCGGCCGGCCTGGAGGACGTGGCTCGCCCGGTAATGCTCAGGATCCTCGGAGACCGAGTAGGGGTCGTACCAGATTTGGTCACGCACTGCAGCAAAGAGCAGGGACGCTCTCTCTCGGGGGCTCGACGCGCCGGCGATCACGTGCTGGGTGAAGTCGCGTACCGAAGCGTGGTCGTGATCGAGGAAGAAGGTCGCCTCAAGGTGCGATCCCGGCGCCGGCGTCATCGCCGCACCGCGGTGTTGACCAGACCGTCAGTCTTGAGCGCTACGGCCGTGCGCGGCCAGCCGGCCGGCTGCTCGCCGGGCACTGCCGAGATGCAGACGTCGGGCATCCGCCGCACCAGGTCACCGACCTCTTCCAGCCACCGGTCGCACACGGGGCGTCGCCGTTCCAACGCGGGACCGCTTCGACGGGCTCGGGGTGCGCCCATTCCGGGCGAGAGGTCCCTCATCGCGCGCTCAACAGAAGGTCGTTGTCCACAGCAACCCCTACGCTCTGGGCGAGATCACGCATGATCAGCCAAACTTGATGGGCGATCCGGGTGGTCACCTCTTCCTTCGACTCATCGTGGTGGTCCAGCCACCAGATGATCCCCGCGTCGACCATGCCCATCAACCCCGCCATCACGCCGTCCGGGGGATCGACCTGTACCTCGGATGTGCGCATGTATGCCGAGGCTGCGGACACCACCTCCCCGAGGAACCGTGTGCGCCCCAACCTGGCCCGGTGCGTCTCCTTGTTCTGCTGGCGCGCCGCCATGAAGCGATACAGGTTGGGATGACCGGCAGCCCATCCGATGGCAGCGCCTATCACGCCTTCGATGATGGTGGGAGCTGTACCGCTCACGCGCATGGCGGGACGAACGGTGTCGATGAGCTGATCAGCCGCGAATCGGAGCACTTCTCGTTCGAGGTCTTCCTTGCTGTCGAAGTGCCGGTAGACGTGAGGCCGCGCAACGCCTGCCCGTTCCGCGATCTGGGCAGTACCGACGCCGGGACCGTACTCCTCGATCGCACGAGCCGCGGCCACCACTATCTGCTCTCGTCGTGCCGACCGGTGCGATTCGTGCGCCGTCGATCGGCGCACCACGGCCGTGTCCACCCACCTCGCAAGATCCACCAGCACATTCTAACCCGAAAGGGACTGGCGCGGTACAGGGTGTACCCGTAGCCTTCGGGTACACCCTGTACCCGGCACATAATCTTTGGAGGACCCATGCCCAGCCGCCGTTCACCCTGGATGAACCAGGACCTCGACGACTTCCGTCAACTCGCCCGGACGTTCTGCGAGAGGGAGATCAAGCCCAACATCGAGCGGTTCATCGAACAGAAGCGCGTCGACCGCGAACTATGGACCCGCGCCGGCGAGCTCGGCCTGTTGTGCGCCTCCGTTCCCGAGGAGTACGGCGGGGGCGGCGGCAACTTCTTCCACGAGGCGATCCTTATCGAGGAGCAGGCCCGCATCGGTGACAGCAGCTGGGGGGCTGCACTCCACAGCGGCATCGTGGCGCACTACCTGCTGCACTACGGCACCGAGGAGCAGAAGCGCGAATGGCTGCCCAAGATGGCCTCCGGCGAGGTCGTGACCGCCATTGCGATGACCGAGCCGGGGACCGGTTCCGACCTCCAGGGAATCAAGACGAAGGCAGTCCGAGAAGGCGACGACTACGTCATCAACGGAGCCAAGACCTTCATCACCAACGGCTACCACGCAGACATGGTGCTCGTCGCCTGCAAGACCAGCCCGGATCAGGCTGCTGCAGGCGTCTCACTGGTCATCGTGCCGACCAGCTCCGAAGGATTTCGGCGCGGCCGTGTCCTCGACAAGATCGGCCTCAAGGGGCAAGACACCTGCGAGCTCTTCTTCGATGACGTACGTGTGCCTTCCAGCAATCTGCTCGGCACCGAGGAGGGGCAGGGCTTCGTCCAGCTCATGATGCAGCTCCCGCAGGAGCGGCTCATCGTCGCCGTCAGTTGCGCCGCGTCGATGGACTTGATGCTGGACCTGACACACGAGTACACACTCACGCGCGAGGCGTTCGGCAAACCGATCTTCGGATTCCAGAACACCAAGTTCAAGCTCGCCGAGGTCGCCACCGAAGCCCGCGTCACCCGCGCCTTCATCGACGAGTGTCTCGACCTGCATGTCAAGAGCGAACTGGACATCCCCACCGCCGCGATGGCGAAGTACTGGAGCTCCGAACGCGCTCAGCAAGTCGCCGACACCTGCCTGCAACTCCACGGCGGCTACGGCTACATGGAGGAGTATCCGATTGCGCGCGCATGGACCGACCTGCGGGTCAGTCAGATCTACGCCGGCACCACCGAGATCATGAAGGAGATCATCGCCCGGTCACTCCCGACACCTGTCATGGGACAGTAGTCCGTACCCGACGCGCACTCGCTCGCTCGGCGAGCACTCCGTCCGCCAGCACGCCTAAACACGTCTCTGGTGGTCCGCATTTGAAGTCTTCTTACGGTTGGCTTTCGCGAGGACTTCGTCGGCGGTTTTCGTCCAGACGAAGGGGTGGGAGCGGTTGTTCCAGCCGTCGATGAAGGTGCGGATCTTGGCGTTGAGGTCCTTGACGGAGGTGAAGAACCCGCGGCGGATGGCCTGGCGTTCGACGATGCCGAACCAGACCTCCACCAGGTTCATCCACGAGGCGTGAGTGGGTGTGAAGTGGACCGTGAACCGTGGATTGTCGGCCAGCCAGGCCTTGACGTTCGCGTGCTTGTGGGCGGCGTAGTTGTCCATCACCAAGTGCAGCTCGGCCGGCTGGCCGTCGGCATCGACGTGCATCGCCCCGGGTTTGATGGAGACATCGATTACCCGGGAAGGGATCATCAGAACCATGGGAGCACCTCGCAAGTACCCGGACGAGCTGCGCGAACGAGCGACGCGGATGGCGTTGGAAGCACTGGCCGACCCCGACCGCTCACACGGTGCGATCGTGCGTGTCGCTGAGCAGCTCGGCGTGCACCGCGAAGCACTACGGGCCTGGGTCCGTAAAGCCCAGGCCGAGGGCCAAGACGCCTCGTCGGTCTCGGCTGATCGCGACGCCCGCCTGGCCCAGCTGGAGAAGGAGAACCGCGAGCTGCGGCGGGCGAACACGATCTTGAAGCAGGCGTCGGCTTTTTTCGCTTCAGTACCACAATGATGATGCCCGGTGGGGTTGGCTCGTTTTTTCGCTGCCATAGGTGGCTTGTCCGCGATGTGCCGCTCCACCGGGTGTGCATCGCTGATCAAGGCCGTGGCCTGATAGGAGCTTGCTCGCTCGTCCTGCCCGACTGAGGCGTGCCCGACCTCGGTCGGCGGTGCCGAACGTACGGCAACGGATCAGAAGGAGGCCCGCGGTGACTGTCATCGGAATTGATGCCCACAAGAACTGGCACACGCTCGTAGCTGTCGACGAGGTCGGCAGGAGGATCGATGTCCTCACAGTCGAGGCCCGGGCGGCCGGGCATCAGAAAATCATGACCTGGCTCGAGCAGTTCGAGGAGGTGATCATTGCGATCGAGAACTGCCGGCACCTGACCCGGCGCCTGGAAGCCGACCTGCTCGACGCCGGGCACAAGGTCGTGCGAGTCCACACCCGGCTGATGGCGGGTATGCGCCGGTCGGGTCGCGAACCCGGCAAGTCCGACCCGATCGACGCAGAGGCCGTGGCACGCGTTGCCCTGCGCGAAAGTGACCTACCGACGGCCGAGTTGCCGGGGCCGGCGCGGGAGATCAAGCTACTGTCCGACCACCGTCGCAGCCTGGTCGCTCGCCGTACCGCATTGCAGTCCAAGGTCCGCTGGTTCCTGCACGAGATCGACCCTGACCTGCAGATACCGTCCCGGGCGCTGCGTCGTTACCATCTTCTCGATGAGCTGATTACCCACCTGGACGGCCTGACCGGGGTCGTGCCGGAGATCGCCCGCGACATCTTGGAGGACATCCGATCGCTCACCCGGCGGATCAACGAGATCGAGAGCCGCCTGAGCAAGCTGGCGCGCGCGAATCATCAGCACCTGCTTGAGGTCCCGGGGCTTGGGGTGCTCGGAGCGGCCATGATCATCGGCGAGACTGCCGGGGTCAGGCGGTTCAAGTCCAAAGACGCCTTCGCCCGTTTTAACGGCACGGCTCCGATCCCAGTGTGGTCTGGCAACAAGGTCCGCGTCAGGCTGTCCCGGGGCGGTAACAGGCGCATCAACACCGCGCTGCACATGGCCGCGGTGACCCAGCTGCGGCTCGGCGGCGAAGGCACCGACTACTACGACAAGCTCATCGCCGCCGGCAAGACCCGAACCGAGGCATTGCGACTGCTCCGCCGCCGGATATCGGACCGGGTGTTCGCAGCGATGCGCGCCGACGAAGCACGGCCCGTGGCCGAGGCCACGTCGCCGCCTCCAACTGCAGCGCCACGCACTCCGATCCCTGCAATTCAGGCGGCGGCGTGAGCGGGGCTTGACATAGGAGCATCGCGGAGCTGGACCGTCCACAGCGCTGAAGGTTGAGTTCATCGACCGCCACAAGGACGAACACGGTGTCCAGCCGATCTGCGACGCACTGTCCGAGACCAGCGCCGCGATCGCGCCTTCGTCCTACTACGCCGCCAAGACCCGACCGCCCTCAGCGCGGTCGGTTCGCGACGCCGAACTGACGGCCGCGATCACCACGATGTACGAGGAGAACTACCACGTGTACGGCGCCCGCAAGATGTGGAAGGAGATGGGACGCGCCGGCCACCAGGTCGCCCGCTGCACCGTCGAACGCCTCATGAGAGCTGAAAGACTCAAGGGGGTCCAGAGGGCCAAGTCGCCGCGCACCACTCGGCCCAAGGCTGAGACCGAGCGGCCCGCTGACCTGGTGGAACGCAAGTTCGTCGCCGAGCGGCCAAATTAACTATGGGTAGCCGACATCACCTACATCCGCACCTACGCCGGGTGGGTGTACCCCTATCCGCCAGACTGAGGTGAGACACCCGGGCTGGCTGGTTGAGAGGCTGGGGCGTGAGGAGAAGGAGAACCCAGCATGACTATCACTGCAACTACTGACGCGGCCCTGGAGGCCTCGCAGCCGACGCCGACGACCTCGACGCAGGAGACGGTTCAGGCCCCGCGGACCGGGCGGCCGGCCCGGCGGACGTTCACGGCCGAGTACAAGCGGCGCATCGTCGCCGAGTACGAGCAGGCCCCGTCCGGGCAGAAGGGCCGCGTGCTGCGCCGAGAGGGCCTCTACGATTCCAGCGTCAAGCAGTGGCGGGCCCAGATCGAAGCGGGAACACTGGGCACCGTGTCCAAGAGAAGGCCCCGGGCTGGCCAGTCGCCGGAGCAGGCGCGCATCGCTGAGCTGGAAAAGCAGATCAGCAAACTCGAGTCAGACGCCGCCCGGAAGGACAAGGTCATCGCCGATCGTGACGCCGCGTTGGAGGTCATGGGAAAAGGTGTCGC
>NZ_JAALEF010000511.1:23248-25768 GCF_014145245.1 Dietzia sp. B44
AGCGCTCTCCAAGAAAAACAAGGGGTGACCAGGGCCGCCTGGCGCACCTGGCAGGCCGAAACCGCGCAGCTGCTGACCGCGCTGCTGGGTGTGGTGCGGTCCTGCGCCCTGGTCGGTAGGTCGCGGGCGACCCATCATCGCCAGGCCAATCCGAAACCGCGCCAGTATGGGCCGCACCCCAAGGCCCGCCATCCTGCCGAGCTCACCGCCGCCGAGCGCACCGCGATACTGGAAGTGCTCACCAGCGAGGCCTACGCCGATCTGTCCGTGGCCCAGGTGTGGGCCCGCGAACTCGACGCCGGCCGGTATCACTGCTCGCAGCGCACGATGCACCGGATCCTGGCGGCCGAGGCGATGAACGGCGAGCGTCGTCGGCAGGCAACCCATCCACCACGGGCGATTCCCGAACTGGTCGCAACCTCAGCAAATGATGTGTGGTCGTGGGACATCACGAAAATGCGGGGCCCGGCCAAGGGCATCTGGTACCACGCCTACGTCGTCATCGACATCTACTCCCGCTACGTCGTGGGCTGGCGCATCGAGACCGTCGAAGACGGCGAACTGGCCGCCGACCTGGTCGCCGCCGCCATCGCCGAGCAAGGCCAGGCACCGGGGTATCTCCACGCCGACGGGGGCGCGGCGATGACCTCGAAGCCGTTGGCCTCACTCCTGTGCGATCTGGATGTAACCCGGTCGCACAATCGGCCGCGGACCAGCAACGACAACCCGTACAGCGAGTCGCAGTTCAAGACCATGAAGTACACGCCGAACTACCCCGAGCGGTTCGCCAGCATCGGTGCCGCCCGGGCATGGATGAACCGATTCATCCACTGGTACAACCACCAGCACCGGCACAGCGGGATCGGACTGCACACCCCGGCCAGCGTCCACGACGGCACCGCCGAGACCATCCGCGACAGGCGCCAGCTCGTGCTCGACGCCGCCTACGCCAAACACCCCGAACGGTTCACCCGACGACCGCGCCCACCCCGACTGCCGGAAAAGGCGACCATCAACGACCCCGACGCCCGATCACCCGAAACTAGCCAAGCCCAACCGAGCACCTCACGTCTCATTTGATTTGACACGCTCCGGGCCGCCGGCTCGTGGAGGAGAGCGGTGGTGATTGTCTGGCGGACGCCCGGGGCTGCCTCGCCCAGCGCATTTCTTGAGCTATCACTCGGCGGGCGGCGCAGGAACGAAGGATCCTTTCGATGGACCGCTGAGGTAGGTACATGCCTGCATGAACGAATGTATAGTCACGTAACCGCATGCCCGTCCAACCGGAAACCGCGCAGATTGCTGCGACGCCGATTCAGGAGATGTCATGTCAGTCGAGGTCCCTACCCGTCATCCAGAGCCGCGACGAGTCCTACTGGACTATCCCCACCGTCAGGCAGGGCATTGTGGTTCCGGAGCGCTGAGAGACCTCCTGGAGTGGGCCGGTCTGGGCTGGGACGAGGTGCCGAGCGAAGGTCTGGTCTTCGGAATGGGCGGTGGTCTCGGCTTCACCTACCTGCGGGCACCGGGTCTCGCCCCTCCCATCTACTTCGTCGGGCGTAGCAGCGACCTCGAGGTCGACCTTCTCGCCAGGCTGGGTGCAGAGGTCGACGTTCGGGGAACCGACGATCCCGAGACCGGCTGGGGCTGGGTCCGCCGCGAACTCCAGCAAGGCCGTCCCGTGCTGATGTGGGCCGACATTTCTGAGCTGCCCTACCTCAATGTCCGCCTTCAGATGAGTCGGCACGACATCGTCGTGATCGGTTACGAAGACGACACCGAGACGGCTTTCGTGGTGGACAACGACCGAGCCGAGATGCAGAAAGTCCCCTACGAGGCTCTTGCGCGGGCGCGCGCGTCCCGATCGTTCCCCGTGCCCACGAGGCACACCACGTACTTCGTGAACTGGCCCCAGATCCTGCCCGATCTCCGCCAGACTGCGGCTTCGGCCCTCGTGGCCTCGGTCGAAAACATGCAGGCGGCGACAACCGCGATTATTCCGGACGCGTCGGTGCTACCGCCGGATGCCGTTGCCGCTGCCGGGATCAGTGGAGTCACGGTCTTCGCCGAGGATGTCGACCGGTGGCCGGGGCTCATGCCCGAACCGGAACTGGACATCGCGCTGCGTTCTCTCCACGCCTTTGTAGAGAAGGCAGGCACGGGCGGCGGCCTGTTCCGCCGGTTGCAGGCACAGTTCTGTGGCGACGTGGCCCGGCTAACGGAGTCCGCGGAGATGGCGAAGGCCGGAACTGCGCTCTTGCGCTGCGCGGACACGTGGTCGGCTCTGGCTGCGGCCGGCCGTAGCGACGGATCGACGCTCGATCGCTGGCGACGGGTCAATGAACTCGCCGCGACGCTTCCCCGCGACGAAGGCCATGCCATCTCTCACATGCGCAAAGCGGCGGGGGAACTGGGGATGGGTGACCCATTGTAGGCAAGTCGGCGAACGCAGCAAGCGAGCACCACTGCCGGGTTGCAGCAGCAGATCTGCGGCCACCGCGGACGTAAAGGCGACCCGCT
>NZ_JAALEF010000511.1:25778-28074 GCF_014145245.1 Dietzia sp. B44
CTAAATCCGGAAGGGCCGCTTTACGCTGCGAGCCCGTCGCAGCAGTCAGCGCGTGGACCAGCTGGTTCTCGGCGGTCAGGAACTCTTCGGTTCGCTCGTCGGGTCGGTATCGGGCTCTTGATCGCTCAGCTGATGCAAGAGCCCGATAGCTTTTCCCAGGGCCTCGTTGGTGGCCTCCAGTTCCCGGATACGGGCCCGCAGCTGCTCGTTGTCGGCTTCTTCTTGGACGTCGTTCTTCGCGATACGACGTCGTTGATTCGGAGAAGTCATGCTCCCACCTTCTCGCGGAATCAGACCACGGTCGAGGTCGCCGTCGTACACGGCGTTACGCCACCGCCGGAGTTGGTGCATAGAGAACGCCTGCTTCTCGACCCAGGCATACTTCGTCCCGTAGCGCAGGCGCTCGTACTCGAACACGATGGAACGGATTTCTTCGTCGGTATAACCAGGTGCGATCGACATCCCAGACACTCCAGTCCTCTTGCAGTCGGTGACTCACAACCAGACTGGCAAAGAGGGAAGAACCTCAAACGGGGGCCATAAGTACCTGAAGGGACATAAGAGCCCGTCTCCATCACGGAACTACTTCCTAACGGTGATTGCAGAAGCGAGCGCCTCCTCGAAAGCCTCTAGCTGGGCTGAAACGGACCAGTTTAGAAGCACTTCTTTGTGGCAATTGTCGGAAATGGAAGATCGATCATAGTGGGAAACAAAATCCCATACACGCTCGGCGAGGTCTGTAACATTGTCTTCCTCAAAGAGGATCCCAGTGACGCCGCTAGCGACGGCGGCAGCCTCTGGCATTTGGTGGTGCATGTTCCCGTGAGTGGCCACCGGACATCCAGACGACATCGAGTGGACTGCGGACAGACCTATATGGCCAGGAGAAACAAGCACGTCACTGCTTGATAGAAGTTGAGCCGTTCGATTTTCGTCGTAGACTGCACCGTGAAAATCGCACGTCAAACCAAGCCGCTGCGATTCGGCCTCTAAAGCTTGCCTCTCCGGACCATCGCCAACGACTACTAAATTCACAGTTTTACCTTGTTCGGATAATAGTGCTACTGCCTGAATTACTTGTTCTATCTTTCGGCCATTGAAGAGGCGTGAAACGACCGCCCATCGCTGACTTTTTGACCTGTCTCTGACCCCATCGGCACTGGCCGGTACGATGGGGGCACCATTGCTGTTTCCGACTATCCAAATCGGCTTCTTGTAACCATAGCTCCGACCTACCCGTCGGCCGAATTGCCCGTACAATAACAACCCGTTTGCCAACTTATAGAAAGAAATTCGAAGCGCCCTTTTTAGGCCTTGTTCTTCACCTCTCCAGCCGTGCGTCCAAAAGAGAACCTTAATGCCTCGAAGCCGCAATAGGGGCGATGCCAACCAGGTTGACACGATGTGAGGGTCTCCGGTGAAGACCACTGCCTGTGATCTGGTCGCAATTGAATGCTTCAAAACCCCGCGCTGCCATGTTAGGCCAAATGGCAGCGGACAATTTGAGACTGTATCTAATGAGCGGGGTTTGCTGTCGGACCCCGGTATTCCTGATTGGCGAGTTGGTGACTCTCCTGCGACCCAGGTGGCGTCGATCGACTTGGACTGGTCCAATTCGGCGACGAACGCTGCACGATAATGGGGGATATGTTCAACCACAATGTCCACGCGCATTGGTGCTCTTAGCATCATGAAACCTACTGTCCTGGTGTGTAGAATTGCTGTCGGTATAAATCCTCTGTGCGAACCGGGAGGCCGTTAGCGGTGATCTTACTGTCTGGTTCCCACCTGATCGGAGTTCGTTCGCGTGTCGAGAAAGCGGCCTTGGCGTCGTCGGCCTTGCCGATAGTCGGGGATGTCCAGTGTAGAATAGCGGGGAGCACGAGCATCCGTCTTGGGTGGTTGGTTTACTGATGTCGTGGGGGTATCGTTGCAGGTCGCTCATCTCGCTCTCGTGGGCGGTAGCGCGAACAACGAACTGGCTCAATTTGCATAGCGGGAAGTATTTCGACGAGAGAGGGGTCGACTGATCGGCGAATACCGAGCCGCCGGATCCCTGTTCGGTGAACGGCGAGTTGATGAAGTTGGCCTGTAAGTTCAATTCCCATTGGGAGCCTGCGACCCGCTGGCGGCCGGGTCGACTCGAGGCGGGGGGCGGTTCGTTCTCTCCCGCACCCTAACGTTCCAGGGCCGACCGCCTTGAGGGTGGGCGAATCGGGCCCTTCCGGATTCAGAGTGCATTGATCCGATCCCGCAGCTGTCCGGAGTGAATCAGTGACCGCAAGATGTAGTGCTT
>NZ_JAALEF010000511.1:28084-28745 GCF_014145245.1 Dietzia sp. B44
TAAAGACCTGCCAGCCGGGCGCAGCGCTGCGGAGAAGATACTCGCGACCTTGCCGTCCTGCCCGATCCCAGAGATCGCCCGCCTCGGCCGCACTCTTCGCAAGTGGAAGGACTCCTTCCTCGCCTACTGGACCACTGACCGATCCAACAATGGTGGAACCGAAGCGATCAACGGCCTCATCGAACTCCACCGGCGCCTGGCCCGCGGCTACCGCAACCGCGACAACTATCGCCTGCGGATGCTCCTCATCGCCGGCGGGCTACGGACCTGACCCCACACTCAGATGCGAAGAGCCCCTTATCCGGCCCTTCCGGAATCAGAGTGCATTGATCCGGTCGTGAAGCTGACCGGAGTGGATCAGTGACCGCAAGATGTAGTGGTTGAGGTTCCGGAAGCCCAGGGCGATTCCGCGGAGGTGTTCGAGGCGCCCGTTGATGGCCTCGACGGGACCGTTGGAGGCACCCACGTCGAAGTAGGCGAGGATCTCGCGGTGCCGCTTCCACAGCGACCGGCCGAGCTGGGCGAGCTCGGGTAGTTCCTTCGGAACGCCGGCCCGGATCGATTTGAGGAGCTTGTACATCGCGATCTTGCCCTCCCGCCTGCCCGAGGCCTCGTAGGCGGCGATGAGTCGCTGGTAGACGCCGTAGGTGACCTCCACCGC
>NZ_JAALEF010000511.1:28755-28866 GCF_014145245.1 Dietzia sp. B44
CAGGATCTCCCGGCGGCGCTTCCATAGCGACCGGCCCAGCTGGGCGAGCTCGGGCAGCTCCTTGGGCACCCCGGCCCGGATCGACTTGAGGAGCTTGTACATCGCGATCTT
>NZ_JAALEF010000511.1:28876-28951 GCF_014145245.1 Dietzia sp. B44
ATCGTTGGCCGTGAACGCTTTGAACAGGCGGGCCTTCTGCTTGTCGGTGAGCAGCTCGGCCCGGGTGTTCAACGT
>NZ_JAALEF010000511.1:28961-29240 GCF_014145245.1 Dietzia sp. B44
GTCATTGGCGGTGAACGCCTTGAACAGGCGGACCTTCTGCTTGTCGGTCAGCAGCTCAGCGCGGGTGCGCAGGGTGCGGCGGATGCCGTACAGCGGATCGCCGGTCCGTCCCCGGTGTCCGGTGGTGGCCTGCTGGATGCGTTGGCGGCACACGGTGAGCTTGTCGGCGGCCAGGTGCACGACGTGGAAGGGTTCCATCACCGTGCGTGCTTCGGGGACGGCTTTGGCGGCGGCGGTGTGGTAGCCGGCGAATCCGTCCATCGTGACCACCTTGACTCG
>NZ_JAALEF010000511.1:29250-29980 GCF_014145245.1 Dietzia sp. B44
GACGTGCGCATCGTTGGCGGTGAACGCCTTGAACAAGCGCACTTTCTGCTTGTCGGTAAGCAGCTCGGCCCGGGTGTTCAACGTCCGGCGGATGCCGTACAGCGGATCGCCCGTGCGGCCCCGGTGCCCGGTGGTGGCCTGCTGGATCCGTTGGCGGCACACGGTGAGCTTGTCGGCGACAAGATGCACGACGTGGAACGGGTCCATCACCGTGCGTGCTGCGGGCACGGCCTTGGCGGCGGCGGAGTGGTAGCCGGCGAACCCGTCCATCGTGACCACCTTGACTCGATCTCGAAACACCTGGTCGCGGGCGTCGAGCCACTCGGTGAGGACCTTCGCCGAACGGCCCGGGACCATGTCCAGCAACCGGGACGGGCCGGTGCCGTCCACGACCGGGGTGAGGTCGACGAGAACGGTGACGAACGAGCTGCTGCCGTCGCCGCGCACGTGCTTCCATTTGTGCTCGTCGACCCCGAGAGTGCGGACGCCGTCGAAGTGTCCGGGCTGCTCGTAGACCATGGCGCGGATCTTCGAGACCGCCAGGTCGTTGACCAGGTCCCATCCCAGCCCGAGGGCCTTGGCCACCGCGGACACGCTGGTGCGGTCGTTCGCCAAGCGCTGCAGGATCCAGCGGCTGCAGCGGCGGGTGGTCTTGGCCCGCGGCTCAGCCAACGCCGGCATCCGCTGCTGGAAAATCCTCGTATCGCACTCGGTGTTGTCGCAGGTGAAG
>NZ_JAALEF010000511.1:29990-30255 GCF_014145245.1 Dietzia sp. B44
ATCGACCCCGAGAACGCGGACGCCATCGAAGTGTCCGGGCTGCTCGTAGACCATGGCGCGGATCTTCGAGACCGCCAGGTCGTTGACCAGGTCCCATCCCAGCCCGAGGGCCTTGGCCACGGCGGACACGCTGGTGCGGTCGATCGCCAGACGCTGCAGAATCCAGCGGCTGCACCGGCGGGTGGTCTTGGCCCGCGGCTCGGCCAAATCAGGCATGCGCCGCTGGAAAATCCTCGTAGCGCACTCGGTGTTGTCGCAGGTGAAG
>NZ_JAALEF010000511.1:30265-30556 GCF_014145245.1 Dietzia sp. B44
CGGGTGCCCGACGATCGGTAGATCCGTGACCTTCCGCTGGACGTGGTCCCGCAAACGGCCCGCCATCCCGCACTCGGTGCAGATCGGGTCGAGTGTGACCGGGGCGCAGAACAGGTGCGTGAGCTCGTCAGCCACAGCGGCGTCGGTGATGGTCACCCCGCGCTCGACGGTGCGGCAGATGGTGTCGGCAAGCAGGCTGGCGGTAGCGTTCAAAGCGGGTCCTGGGTGGTTCTGGGTGCAGGTGTAGGAACCGCAATCCTCACACCCCCAGGACCCCTACATCTTGTGCCT
>NZ_JAALEF010000511.1:30566-30722 GCF_014145245.1 Dietzia sp. B44
TTCCGCTCGATGTGGTCACGCAGCCTCCCCTCCGTCCCGCAGTCGGCGCACACCGGGTCCAGCGTGACCGGGGAGCAGAACAGGTGCGTGAACTCGTCGGCCACCGCGGCGTCGGTGATCGTCACCCCGAGCTCGACGGTGCGGCAGATGGTGTCG
>NZ_JAALEF010000511.1:30732-32067 GCF_014145245.1 Dietzia sp. B44
TGTTCGATGCAAGGCGTAGGAACCTGCATCTTCAAACGCCCCAGGACCCCCTCGACTCCCGCATCACCGCGCCCTCAGCGAACCCCCGCTACGCACTCCGGATCCGGAAGGGCCAGTTAACCTCGACCGGACTCGTCCGTCACAGTGACGCCGACACCCAGGGTGAATTCAATCGGTCGTCGCAACACTTGACGTTTGTAGTGACTGTAGATGATCGTCAAGGGCTTCGGCGGGAGTTCGCCACCCAAGCGTCTTTCGTGGCCGTGTGTTGAGGGTGTGTGCGATGGCTGCAAGGTCTTCTGCGGTCCAGCGGGAGAGGTCGGTGCCCTTCGGGAAGTACTGGCGCAGCAATCCGTTCGTGTTCTCGTTAGAGCCCCGCTGCCAGGGGCTGCGGGGGTCGGCGAAGAACACCGGCAGACCGGTCTCAACGGTGAACTGGGCATGCGCCGACAGCTCTTTGCCGCGGTCCCACGTCAACGAGCGCAGGAGGTGCTCGGGTAGGTCGGTGATCGTCCTGGCCAGCGCCCGCGACATGCTCTCGGCGCCGTATCCGGACAACGCGGGCCCGTTCTTCACTCGTGGCGTTTGCCCGTAGCCCTCCTCGCGGGGCAGATGCACGAGCATGGTGAACCTCGTGGTGCGCTCAACAAGGGTGCCGATTGCGGAGCGGTTGAGGCCAATGATCAGATCGCCTTCCCAGTGCCCGGGCACGGCCCGGTCCTCGGCTTCGGCGGGGCGCTCACTGATCAGGACTCTGTCGTTCACGTGCGCCCACGTGGCCGAACGGGTGCGCTCGCGCGGCACCCGCAGAGCGCGGCCCGTGCGCAGGCAGGTCACGAGTTCCCGCTTGAGAGCACCTCGCCCTTGGATGTAAAGCGCCTGGTAGATGGCTTCGTGGGAGATGCGCATGGACTCATCTTCCGGGAAGTCGACCTTCAGGCGGTTGCTGATCTGCTCGGGGCTCCAGCCCTTGACCCACCGGCGATCGCCTCGATGCGGCTTGTTGCGGCCCGCCCATTTTGCTTCCTCCGGCCCGTCGACCGGGGCTCCGTCACTGTCGGTGATCCTGCCGGCCAGTCGGTCCTGGACGTACTCGCGCAGGGGCTCGTTGCCGACCAGCTTCGCCTCTTTGGGGCGGGCGGCGAAGATCTCCGATTTCCACTGCGCAACCGATGCCCGGTACTCGAGCTTGCCGCCGCGAGTGGCAGCGTTGCGGCGCAGTTCGCGCGAGATCGTCGACGGCGCGCGATCCAGTGTGCGGGCGATTTCACGTACCCCCTTACCCTCGGCGACCATCACCGCAATCTCTTCGAGTAGTGCCCCATAGAGTGGTGT
>NZ_JAALEF010000511.1:32077-37688 GCF_014145245.1 Dietzia sp. B44
CTATGCACTCCGGATCCGGAAGGGCCACCAAAGAGGCCATGCGATGCCTCAAACGAGCGATCTGCCGCGAGATCTACCGACTGCTCACCAACCCACCCGAAGTGCCCCGAACTGACGACCTGCGACCACTGCGCCAAGCCCGAAGAATCAGCATCACAACCGCCGCCGGCCACTTCGGCGTCTGGCCTGCCAAGATCTCCACCCTCGAACGCGGACTCCGCCGCGACGACGACCTCGCACATGCCTACCGAGACTGGCTCAAAGCCGCTTGACAACCAATAGGAGCATCAGATCCAGGGAGGTTCACAACTAGAACTGAACCAATCTGATTGAAAGTTCGCGGCCTGTCGACCGTCACTGAACATCATGGCAGCAAGCAATCTGACTTCAGCAACTGGTAGAAACTGCTCGAGACGATACCAACTGGGTGAAACTAGCTCTAGAGCAAGCCCCGACTAGAAGAATAACTACTAATAGATTCCAATTGAGGCTAGTCAGCCTAAGCGGCGTGCCAAAAAGAAACTGCCACGAAACAAAAACTAGGACCACTCCAGCCAACGCACCCGCTGAGCCTGCACGAAGAATGATCACACTAGAACTAATAAATAGGACGAGCGCGGCAGATAGCAAAGGCATTCCACCAGTTACGAGCAATTCCAGTAAACCGTTGTGGGCGTTTCCGGCGCCATACTGAATTAGAGTCGCCGAATTTTGTGAGACTCCGAACAGCCGGTACTGATCCCACGAAGATAAAACACTCGCCCATATATCAACACGGCCAGAACTCGAATCATCGAGACTGTCATTCAAAAAAACGTCGCCCGGTATCCAAAACACGACAAGAGCGCTAGACCCTACTGCAAGCCAACTCGATGCCACATAGGCCCAGTTAGATTGGCCCAGCAACCGCGAAAGGAGGAGACTGAGCGCTGCGACAAACGCCGCTATTATTACACCTCGGCTTTGGGCCCATAGCATTACATAAGCCGCGACCGCCAAAGAGGCCACCACGCCTAGTCCAGCAGCAGACAACAGCCGACGCGCCTTAGACGCGGAGGTAAGCTCGACAATTAACAGGGTTGCTGCCGCCAATCCCAAGTAGTTGGGCGAAGTAGCTAGCCCCACTAATCGGGTACTAAATCCGAACAAGGACCGATCTGAAACTCCGAATGGCACCAATGCCCAGTCTGGGAAAAACACACCTGCAAGCAAGCTGCCAAACACAACTACGCGTAGTGCCCACTTAGCCGCGACCAGGTAGAGTGGCCGGCCGGCGCCTTGCACCGAAAAGGCCATTAGTACGGCTGCGACCATTACAGCAACAGCGCCCGCCATGAAGCCATTATTGTAGACAACCGCAAGCCAATACACTAGTACAAAAAGTAACACACCGAGATGGAACAGGCCGAGCTTTATCGAACGGTCTGCCAACGTAAGCAGCAAAGCTGAAGCTGCCAGCAGCAGTACTCCGAAACTTGCCACCAGAGGCAAGAGACCAAAATGGGGGCCTGCCGCTCCAGTATACGCCGACCTAGAATCTACCAGAGCAAAGACGACCAAGAACCCGATGATTACAACCACTACCATCGCTCTAAGCGTATCCGCGATATCACCTAGTCTCATTGGACCCTCCAAGCTAAGGCCGAAATACCTTGAATTAATGGCCGGATACTATTTCGATAACTGACCGCGATAAGTTCGTCGACCTAGTTTGGATTACCTTATGGGCACACTCACGCCTTTCGGTGGAATTCAAGACACCGCGTATGAACTGGCCGACGTCGACACCGTCTACCTCTGCATTTCGTGGAAGAACCCAATCCAAGCAGTCGACCGACGCCGCAAAGTCTACGACCTTGTCCATGTATGGCATTGCCACGAATGGTGTCCCCACGCTGGCGGCGAGTATGCTCCCATGAAGCCGTTCAGATAACACGAGCGATGAGGCGGCCATTAGGTGCGCAAGATCGTCAGCACCCATAACAAACGGTATTATCTCAAACTCTCTACCAACCGACTCGAGCATGAGGTCAATATCCTTGTCTTCCATCGCGAAAAAGCGAACAGCGTAGCCCTCGACCTTAAGTTCTCTTAACGCAGAGATCAGCGACTGAAATTGATCTGATTCGAACGAAAGTGGCCGCCGAGAATTGTTGGCAAGATTTACTAGTATTGAATTACTCCGCTCATGTGGACTTGCGGCCGTTATCCGACTCCGCAAGAGAGCCAAATCCCCGATGCCTTCCGCTTCGATTCCATATCTGGAGAGGGTCGCAACTGAACGCGGACCCCGAACAGTTACTCTTTCAAAGCCTTCCAAAATTCTTGCACTCTCGGCGAGCGCGATCTCAATTCTATTACTGTCTATCTCCGTGCCCGGATTGACGACGCCTGTCCCGAGTGACACCACCCGATCAGGCTTCAGCATTCTGATTGCTTCCTCGATCCTGAAGTTCCATTCAGGAAGGCCAAGCAAGGTTCCTCCGCCGACAACGAGAGTGCGTGGCCGTGAACCCGCTGCGATCAGCCGGCCCACACTAGTTATTGGCGCAAGCTGAACGCTGTGAGTTGAACTTACAAGATTATGAAAGGCCTCGTACATTGCCTGGTCACCGAGGTTTCCGCGTCTGACCCACCCAAGGTAAGCAATGTCCACTCGTCCAGGAAGTCTCCACCGAATATCACCCCTATCTGCGACAAGGGTGCGGAAAACCGCTCGTGACTTATTTCCCACCATTCTCGACCACTCCTCCGTAGTAGTGACCACCGGTTCCGCAAACTGCCTGAAAACCGCCCATTCCCCCAAGCAACAGCAGCTGACCCTTCAAACCAGGAGCAGTTTCTTTGCCTGCTAGTTGCATCACGGATCCGAGGAGGATTCGAACAATGCTCCCGATAAGCACCTGGAGTCGTGGCTTCTCCTCAAGCTTCAACTGCGCTGTAACGAGGCCTGATCGGATGACTCTGGCTCGCGTCGCCTGCAAAGAAGCTCTCTCGCTGGGTACTGGCTCGACGACCTTAGCCGCCGGCCACCATCGAATTGGCACTCCCGCGTCCAGAAGATCGCGAAAGTACTTTGTATCTTCACCTCCGATGTTCGTAAACTTCGGATCAAATCTCAGATCCTTGGCATACTCGGAGAAACAATGAAGCGGCAAGACGCAATTACCAGTCGGGGCGTACGCCAGATAACTTCCCGGCTCGCGAACAGGTGATGAGAAAGCGCGGCGTTGAAGTCGATTCGGAATTAACCCTTGCGGAAGTTGGTAAGTTCGCTCACCGGAAATAGCTGCACCCGGATAAATATCGGCGGCACTCTTCAGTTCGTTCAGCCATGAAGCTTCTGCAACTTGGTCATCGTCTAGGAATGCGAGAAAGGCATAGTTCTGCGCGGAATTTAGTATCACGTTTCGTACGTGAACCACACCTGATTGCGGTTCTGTCATGTAGTGGATATTCAATCGTGAGACAAACTCCGACACCACACTGTACGCAGATCGGGCTGGATCGTTATCGACCACGCACACATCGAAATTTGGGGCCAAACTCTGCGACACCAGCGAATCGAGCGCTATTCGGAGTTGCATTGGTCTCTTGTAGGTCGGAATACCGACTAGCCAATCGGAGGTCATTTGGCCCTTCTCTGATAGAGGAAAGATACCACCAACAGTTGAATGCAGTAGGTGCCGAGTACAGCGAACGCGGCACCATTCACACCATAGAGCTTAAGCATCAATACGAGACCGAGAATTTGGACTATCAACAAACCTAGCCCGAGCATAGAAATTTCTCGATGCCTTCCGCTCGCCTGCAAGACAGAACTCATAACCGCGCCCGGAATATTTATCATTGCCGCGGCAGCAAACAATACGAGTGGCACAACTGCAAGTACATACTCAGGGCCTAGGATCAGCGGTACCAATTGAGGCAGGAACGGCAACGAGATCAACACCGAGGCCAAGCCAGCAATTCCGCTCAGCGATGCAAAGCGACGCAATTTCTTAACTGCCTCTTCTTTACCAGCCGCCGCTAAAGGAAAAGCTAGATTTCCAACCGAAGTTCCAATTATCCTTAATGGCTGTAGCGCTCGGGCGGGGAGCGCGTATGCGGCAGCTACTGGAAGAGGCACCATAGCCGACACGATCACAACATCTAATGTTCGCGCCTGAGCCATTAAAGTAGTAGCCCAATAGTGAAGCGATACTGAGAGTACCTTTCTCATTGATCGACGAGGACCTTCGCAGGGTTTTACCTTTGGTACAGTACTAAGTCCGACTGCTAATGACATCGAACTGAAAGCTGCCACAAGGCAATAGGCGAGGTCAAAACTAATCGAGGTTGTGGCCCCTACAGCTAGCAGTCCTACAAGGCCGATAAGTCTTCCGGATATGAGAATAAAGGATGATAAGACAATCTGACCCGTCGCCACCGAACAGGCATGGGCCGCGGCGACACGGCGCTCGGCAAGACTGAACACAATAATAAGTATCGCCACATATTGTAGCTTTATGGACATGACGATAGCGATAGCTGCAATACCAGCCAGGATGCATCCAACCCAGTGGATTCTGTTGAGAACACGATACTCATTGGTAGGGCCACGGGCCGCCGCGACCGATAACTCTCGCCCAATCCCAACCTCTAGAATGGTGAAGGAGAAGGCAAACAGAACCTGTAGAGAAAGAATCATCGCAACATCCGCCGGTGTTGCGTTTCGCGATAGCATTACGAGCATTAGCGCATGGACAAGCGCGGAAATTAGCGGTGCTGTGATCCCAATGGAGAGCTTCATGCTTACAGGGCTCTCTTCATCAATTCGGTTTCATCCACTGCTTCCCTACTCGGCTGCGTCTCAATCAACCCGACACTCTGACCAAAGTACCTTCCATAAAAAGAATTCAGAAGATGCAAGTCAACGTTCCTTCTCGGCAACCCTGCTTCGACTGCCTACACCCAGCGCTCTATAGGCCCAACCAGCTTCGCGCCAGCGGTCGCCGGGCATGCAGTTGCGCCCGTCCAGCAGGAACCGCCCGCGCGCCACGCTCGCCACCGCGGCCGGGTCCAACTCCACGAACTCCGGCCACTCGGTGGCCACCAGCACTACGTCCGCGCCCTCACACGCCGCCAGTGCCGACCCGGCGTAGGTCAGCGTGGGGAACAACGCCCGGGCGTTGTCCAGGGCCTGCGGGTCGTACACCACCGCACTGGCACCCTTGAGCGAGAGCATCCCCGCCACGTTCAGCGCCGGCGAGTCCCGCACGTCGTCGGAGTTCGGCTTGAACGCCGCCCCCAGCACCGCGACCGTCCGCCCGATGACCGTCCCGCCACACGCCTCGACGGTCAGCTCGACCATCCGCTCGCGCCGACGCATGTTGATCGAGTCGACCTCCCGCAGGAACGACATCGCCTGATCGGCACCCAACTCCCCGGCGCGGGCCATGAACGCCCGGATGTCCTTGGGCAGGCACCCCCCACCGAAGCCCAGACCGGCACCCAGGAAGCGCCGACCGATCCGCGGATCCATCCCGATCGCGTCCGCCAACACCGTCACATCCGCGCCCGCCGCCTCACACACCTCCGACACTGCGTTGATGAAGCTGATCTTGGTCGC
>NZ_JAALEF010000511.1:37698-37909 GCF_014145245.1 Dietzia sp. B44
TCATCGCCTCGTCCGCACCCAACTCACCGGCCCGCGCCATGAACGCCCGGATGTCCTTGGGCAGACAACCGCCACCGAAGCCCAGCCCGGCATTGAGGAAGCGCCGCCCGATCCGCTTGTCCATGCCGATCGCATCGGCCAGCACCGTCACATCGGCGCCGGCGGCCTCACACACCTCCGACACCGCGTTGATGAAGCTGATCTTGGTCGC
>NZ_JAALEF010000511.1:37919-44757 GCF_014145245.1 Dietzia sp. B44
TGCCGTGGCCAGGTCCGTCACGATCACCGGGCACGGATCGGCCTCAAGGATCGGTGCGTACGCCTCTTCGACCCGGTCCCGCGCCATCCCCCGCGCACCCTCACCGCCGGCCAGGCCGATCACGATCCGATCCGGCGTCAGGGTGTCCGCCACGGCGAAGCCCTCGCGGAGGAACTCCGGGTTCCACAGCACCTCGACGCGCACCCCGTCCGGGGCGTGCCAGTCGGCGATCTGTTGCAGCCGCGCGGCCGTGCCCACCGGCACCGTCGACTTGCCCACCACCGCCGCATCCGCGGACAGCAGGGGCGTCAGCCGCGCCACGACGTCCTCCACGTGCGAGGTGTCGGCAGCGAACTCACCCTTGCGCTGCGGGGTCCCCACCCCGACGAAGTGCAGGTCCGCGAACGCGGCCGCCTCGGCGTAGTCGGTGGTGAACCGCAACCGCCCCGAGTCCACGTGCCGCAACAGGATCTCCGGCAGACCCGGCTCGTAGAACGGCACCTCACCGCGCCGCAGCCGCTCGATCTTGGCCTCGTCGACATCCACCCCCAGCACCTCGTGGCCCAGCTCGGCCATGCAGGCGGCGTGGGTCGCACCGAGGTACCCGGTCCCGAACACGGTCATACGCATTGAAATCACCTTTGTGAAAAGTCGAAACTCAGATAGTGGGCAAACTTACGATCCCGTCTATCGGGGTGTTTCTCTTGTTCTAACTGCGGCTTACATCAAGTTATCTGTACACGTTCCGAATAAGCCAAGTCATAGCCTTCTCATGGTTATCAATTGATTCGGTAACGATTCGATCAATCGCGATGGGGGGCACCCGCACTTCGGACAGGGCTTGGTGTTGGGAACTAATCTCCGGCTCTTCCGAGTCGTCAAAGAGCTCCTCCGACAGTTTCTCGTTTTCACGTAGGCCGGTGTAGATAATCTCCAGTTTCTTTCCCGACTGCTCGATCAACGTTCTTGCCACGTCCGCAATCTTGATCGGCTCCCCCATGTCCAAAACGAGAGTGTCGCCGCTCGATCCGACGGCTGCAGCCTGAAGCACTAGTTGGCAGGCCTCAGGAATGGTCATAAAGAAGCGTTCGACATGGGGATCAGTCACGGTCAGAGGACCGCCGTCTTTGATCTGCTTCTCAAAAACTGTGAGCACTGAGCCGCGGGAACCGAGAACATTGCCAAAGCGAACAGAAACGTATTTGGCGCGCTCGTCCTTTTTAGCTTGCGCTGCCGTCATTCTTTCTGCAATCCGTTTGCTAGTGCCCAGCGCCGAGCTCGGGTTGGCGGCCTTGTCCGTGGAGATGTTGACGAAGGTCTCCACGCCGCTAAATGAGGCGGCCTCAAGCAGGTTCAGGGTGCCGAGGACGTTGGTCTTTAGGGCTTCCAGCGGATAGTGCTCAAGTAGCGGCATGTGCTTGAGCGCTGCTGCATGGAAAACAATTTGGGGTTTCCGCTGGGAGAAGATTTCCTGGATCGAGCGCCGGTCGCGGATAGATGCGAGGATCGTGTCCTCACCATCGAGCATCGCCTGGTCCTGGATCGAGAGCTGAACCGCATGCAAACCAGATTCATCTCGGTCCAGCATCATGAGTTCAGCGGGACGGAACCTGCTGATCTGGCGACACAGCTCGGACCCGATCGAGCCTCCTGCGCCGGTCACCATAATCCGCTTGCCGCGGAGGTACTCAGCAATTTGCGTCTGATTGAGTTGCGCTTGCTTACGACCCAACAAATCATCCACGTTGATCTCGCGAAGCTCATCCACTGCGACACGGCCCCGCATCATCGAATCGAGTGGCGGCAGCACCAGAACGTGCAATCCTGCCGCTTCTGCCCGGTCGCGAATGTCGATGAGCTCGTCGCTGGGCAGGCTCGGTACTGCGAGCAGGAGAGTGGAAGCTCCCGTCTTCTTGGCCGACTCTTCGAGCTTCTCTCGTCCACCGTGCACGCGAACGCCCTCGATCACCATGTGTAGCTTCCCTGCGTCATCGTCCAGAATTCCGACCGGGTTGAAGTGGGCGACCTCCGAACGTCGAAGCTGGCGCACGAGCTGGAGTCCGCCGTCACCGGCACCGAAGACCAGCGCACGCTCCGCATCCTTTGTCCCACCTGCACCGAACAGCTTCTTCCGCCGCACGAGTGATCGGAGAACAAGCGCGCCAAGGATGGTGAAAGCTCCGGTCACGATGGACGTGGAGCGTGGGACACCTTCGTACTGACCT
This sequence comes from Dietzia sp. B44, assembly GCF_014145245.1. Classification (NCBI taxonomy): domain Bacteria; kingdom Bacillati; phylum Actinomycetota; class Actinomycetes; order Mycobacteriales; family Dietziaceae; genus Dietzia; species Dietzia sp. B44. The sequence continues at coordinate 40,145 of NZ_JAALEF010000511.1, forward strand.
CCGACGATGTGACCCAGGAAAACCGTGAACGTGACCGTCGAAAAGACGAACGTGACGACACTGGACTCTAGAACACTGCCGGGCACGAACCGGCCACGGTACAACCCGACCGCCCAGCCTACGATCCACGTCAGCACGATGAGCGCAACTAGGATTAGGTACGCACTCCCCATCCTCAGGGATTGGGCCAGCCGGTCCACCGAAAAGTCAAATCGCATCCACAGGGCCAGGACGAACATCGCCGCCCACAAGGCGGCATCGACGGCAATCCACTGGGATGTGCCGACACCGATGGGGCGGCGAAAAGGCCCTTTGAACCGTTCAGCTTGAGGATCCTTGGTCATATCAAGTCCTCCCTGGGTCTCCAAACGCTCTGCACTGAAAAGCTCACTCAGGCTTTCCCAGCCGCTGAGGATGTTTTGGACGAGTAGTAGTACGAGTCGTAGTACCCGGCTGAGCCCTTCTTAGCGGGCTTGTTAGCCACCGTCACGATGCCCAGGAGGGTGGCGTCTGCCTTCGCCAGGTTGTCCACTGCCTGCGCGACCTGATCTGCGGTGGTCCGGTGTGAGCGGACCACGAGCAATGCGCCATCCGTGATCCTGGCGAGTAACGCGCCGTCCGTCACAGGGAGAAGCGGCGGAGAGTCGATGATCACGTAGTCATACTTGCTGCGGAGCTCGTCGATGAGGTGTCGCGCCATATCGGAGGCGAGGAGCTCGGAGGGGTTGGGCGGCAACGGGCCGCACGCTAGCAGGTCTACGCCGTCGTGTCGCGTTTCCTGCACTACGTCGGCAAACTCGGCCTGACCGGACAGGATGTTGGTCAGGCCCACCTTGTCCGGCATGGACATGTAGCTGACCACCAGGGGGCGCCGGAGATCCGCCTCGATCAACAGAACCCGATTACCGGACTCGGCGAGTGCGAGCGACAGGTTGATCGCGGTCTCGGACTTGCCCTCCATCGCTACTGATGAAGTCAGCACAAAGACACGCGGGGGATTGTCCACGTTAAGGAACTGGAGGTTGGTGCGCAGTCGCCGGAAGGATTCCGCCGCCGGAGAATGGCCCTCGCGGAACGGAACAATGTGCTCGGCGCCATCTTCCTTGTCCTCCGCCTTGCGGAACGGAATCGACCCCACGACGGGCTTACCCGCGATCGATTCCAATTGCTCCGGGGACTTGACCCTGCGGTCGAAAGCGTTGATGAGGAGCGCGATGCCGACGCCGGCGAGAAGCCCCAGGACGAGCCCGATCGCCACGTTCTGCTCGGTCTTGGGCGCGATAGGCGAAGTCGGCAACGCGGGCGGATTGACCACGGTGAGCTTCGCCAGCGCCGGGCCGCCGCCATCCGGGGTCTCGAGGCGGTTGATGGCCTCGGGGAGGACCTCACCGAAGCCCTCCGCCAACTGGAGTGCGCGCTGCGGGTCGGAATCCGTGACCGAGACATTGAGCAGAACGGTCCTTGCATCGGCAGTGGCCGTGGTCTGGCCCGCCACCTGGGAAGGGGCGAGGTCAGCCCTGGCGGCGTCCACCACCTGCTGAGCGATATTCGTGCTCTCGACGAGCGCAGCGTAGGACTGCACCCGCTGCTGAGCTCCGAGTGAACCCTGGTAGGCCGCGGCAGCGGAATCCCCGCCAGCGACGGTCACGTAGAACTGGACCTTGGCTTGATAGCTCGGAGGGGTGAGCAAGCTCACCCCTAGCGCCAAGAGCCCCCCGATGAGCGTTGCAGCCACAATGACGATCCAGCGGGCTCGGAGTACGGACAACAGGTCCCGCAGATCCACTCCAGGGTCCTTTCCTTAAGGCGGTCACACGAAAGCGACCCAGTTCAGCGGACGCGAATCAGGTCAAACAATGACACTACTTTGCTGAGGGCCGCCTCAACACTCGTCGTTCACACGATGAACATGACTTCACCGAAACGGACCACGCGGCAGGCCCCGCCCCGTTTCTATGCGTTCTAAGTCGGGCTACGTGATTTCGTCCCCGCGAGACGCCGACCCCGTTGCCGCTGGCTGACGCTTGTTGTCACGACACGTTTCCTGCTGGTAAGGCGATTGCGGGCTTGTCCGCCGCCAGCGCAGAGCTCCACCCCTTGACCGACTTTCCCGGGCAAGGCGACGCAATAGTAGTGGTGGCGGGGGCTAGGGACGGCCATTCCGTTTACACCCGGCATCTCGCTGAGAATGGGCTGACGGGCCGCACCTTTGTGTCCCGGCCGCGCCATTCGTCCGGGCGATCCACCACCGCTCTCGACTCCTGCTGCGCCGCCACGCCCGTCCTCACACTCGATGGGCGGGGCCTTGAGATCGAGTGCTCTGCTCTCGACGCCGACACGACCAAAACTAAAACCACTGCCGCCACCCGGATAGCCCACAGCCGGGGGTGGAAGTCTCTCCTCGTCGTGGTCTTCGTCGTCACTGGCGTCCGCGTCGCCGCCTCGGTCCTTCACACTCGCCCGCAGGGCGGCCAGCAGGTGGGCGACCTCATCGTCACCGTCGTCGTCGGACGCTTCCTCACGCTCCTCGACGGTGAACCCCTCTCCCCCGGCCGCCTTGGCCTCGATAAGCTCCTTGAGCTGAATCTGGTAGTCGTCCTCGTACTTCTCCGGCTCGAAATCCCCGTGATCCGGACGCGGCCGAGGCCGCGATGGAGGTGTTCGTCGAGCGCTCCGCCCGGTACTACCGCCGCTACCTGGCCGACGTCATGTCCCAGCCCGTGAAGTGGGAGCTCTAGCTGATTCCCCGTGACGCGCCAGGTAGGCGGCGGTGGCGGCGTCAGCGGGAAGGAACGTCTCGATGACCAGTTCGGACAAGGTGACATCCAGAGCGGTTCCGAACGTTGCCATCATCGCCAGGAACGACAGACGCGCATCGCCGACTTGTACGAGCAGCGGAACGTACACGGGATTCGCATCGGTGTCGGTCGGCTGTCGGTCGTCGGAACCGTGGTGGGGGTAGGCGGCCAGCTCATCGTGGAGCGAGAGCATCTCGGTGTCAGCGAACGCCAGGGCACTCCGACGAAGTCCGCCGAGCACGAATGCGCGCCACTGAGAGAGGTTGGCGATGTGGGGTGCCATGCCCTCCGGATGCAGCGTCATGCGCAGCGCGTTCAGTGGTCGCTCGGCGAGCAGATCCGGGGAGACGACCTGGGTGAGCACACCGACCGCAGCGTTGGTCTCGAGCACATTCCACATCCGGTCCACCGCCAGAGCCGGGTACGGCTCGTGGGCTGCGAGAATCTCGCGCACCGCAGTCCGAGCCGATGCCATTCCGGGAGAATCCAGGTCATTCTCGGAGTAGCGCGGCGCGAAGCCGGCAGCCATCAACAATTGATTGCGGTCCCGCAAGGGGACTTCGAGGTGCTCCGCAATCCGAAGCACCATGTCCCGGCTGGGTTGGGACCGCCCGGTCTCCACAAAACTGAGGTGACGAGTGGAGATGGCTGCCTCGTTGGACAACTCGAGCTGGCTCACTCGCCGATGCATGCGCCATTGCCGGAGCAGTGCGCCGACAGAAGCGGAGGTGGCGGTGCCGGTGTTCGTCGTCATGGGACAAGTCTGTCCCAGTGAACGACGCGGCTCCATGACCTCCCAGGTAATCGACGCCACGACCCGGCTGAGTTCAGAGTGGAGTCCGGACGATCGGAACCGCCGATAGTCCGACTTCGTGAGAGGGCGACATGACCGACATCTACTACGCGGACGATCTCGAACCCGGCCAACTGATCCCACTCGGGAGCTACACCATCACCGAGGAGGAGATCGTCACCTACGCACGGCAGTGGGATCCGGTGTTCATCCACACCGACCCGACCGCGGCCGCAACAACCCCGCTCGGTGGCGTCATCGCCAGTGGACTACACACCTTGGCGATCTACCAGCGCTTGGCCGTGCCCGCCTTCTGGTCCCGTTTCACGGGAGGGGTGGGACGCAGTTTCGAGATTCAGTTCCGTCGGCCGGTGCGGCCGGACACCACATTGACCGGACACCTGACAGTGCAAGAAATGACTCCACGACCCGAACGCGGCGATGCAAAAGTCACCATAACCGCAGAACTCGCCGACACCAGCGGCGATACCGTTCTCGAGCTGACCAACCATTCCGTACTCCCGCTCCGCAGCGGCGCCGCAGGCTCAGCTTGATTGCTGCCAGCACACCGGGAGGAGCGCTGCGGATGACTCTGGATCGCGCGGCTGTCGGTTGGGTTAGGCGGACTTCTTGGCGGGCGCCTTGCGGGCGGTGGTCTTCTTGGCCGTCGACTTTTTCGCAGTTGATTTCTTGGCCGTCGACTTTTTCGCCGGTTCCTTTTTTGCCGCAGACTTCTTGGCGGGAGCCTTCTTCGCCGCCGTCTTCTTGGCCGGGGTCTTTTTCGCCGAGCTCGAGCTGCTCTTCTTGGCCGACGACTTCTTCGCGGAGCCGGAGTCCTCGTCGTCGTCGTCGTCTTCGTCATCGCTGTCGTCCGCGTCGCCGCCGCGGTCCTTCACGCTCGCCCGCAGGGCTGCCAGCAGGTCGGCGACCTCGTCGTCACCGTCGTCGTCCGAGGCTTCCTCGCGCTCCTCAACGGTGAACGCCTCTCCCCCGGCTGCCTTGGCCTCGATGAGCTCCTTGAG
>NZ_JAALEF010000511.1:44820-45131 GCF_014145245.1 Dietzia sp. B44
GCCGCCATCGTCTCGATCAACGAGGCCGCCATCTTGACCTCCTGCGGCCGGACTCTCGCCTCCTTGTCCAGGCCCTCCAGGATCGCCGGGCGGATCTCATCCGGCCACAGCAACGTCTGCAGCATGAGGATGTCCTTGTACACCCGGAGCGCGCACAACCGCGTGCGATTGCGCAGCGTGAACGTACAGATCGCCAGCCGGTCCGTCGACTCCAGCGCCTCCCGCATGAGCACGTACGCCCGGTTCGACCGCGATGCCGGCTCCAGGAAGTAGGCGTTGTCGAAGGCCACCGGATCCACCTGGTCCGCCGG
>NZ_JAALEF010000511.1:45141-47967 GCF_014145245.1 Dietzia sp. B44
ACAACGTCTGCAGCATCAGCACGTCCTTGTACACCCGCAGCGCACACAACCGAGTGCGATTGCGCAGCGTGAACGTGCAGATCGCCAGCCGATCCGTCGACTCGAGCGCCTCGCGCATCAGCACATACGCCCCGTTCGACCGCGACGTCGGCTCCAGGAAACAGGCGTTGTCGAACGCCACCGGATCCACCTGGTCCGCCGGGACGAACTCCGTCACCTCGATCTCGTGCGACTGCTCCACCGGCAGACTCGCCAGATCCTCCTTCGTGAGGATGACCATCTCGCCCTCCTCCGACTCGTACGCCTTGGCGATGTCCGAGAACTCGACCGCCTCCCCGTTGTCGTCCCGCACCTTCTTGTAACGGATGCGCACGCCGTCGGGAGTATGCGATAGACAGAGCCTTGCGGCAGCCGGACGCCAGTGCCCCCGGGTCGGAAGGCCTCCGTAGCCTGGATCCGTGAGACCACGCTCCCGACGCCGCCGAAGCATCGTGGTGCTCACCCTTATCCTGGTGGTGGGGCTGCTGGTCACGGGCCTGACCGCGGCACGGGCCGTTCTCTTTCCTCGGGTCGACTCGCCAGAGCGCGTCGACGCGATCGTGGTGGTCGCTGGCTCGAACGACGACCGCTACGTCTACGCCCGCAGCCTCGCAGAGGAGGGCGTGACCGACCACATCCTCGTTTCCCAGCCACCGAGCGCCACCGGCCGCTACGCCGCCGCGATCGACTCCTACTGCGCCTCCACCCCGGTCCTCGCCCGCGACGGTCGTCGGATCGACGTGGAGTGCTTTGCCCCCGACGTGGACACAACCGAGGGTGAGACCACCGCCGCCACCCGCATCGCCCGCGAGCACGGGTACAGTTCGCTGCTGGTGGTGACCTACTGGGGCCACGTGTCGCGAGTGCGGATGTACTTCGAGCAGTGCTTCGACGGACCCATCTACGTGACCGACACGCCCCGGCCCACCTCGATCTCCCGTCGTTATGCCCTGCTGCACGAGACGGGTGGTTACCTCAAGGCATTCATCAAGCCGGCCTGTTGAGGGTGCGTGCGTCGCGGAACGTCGCCGCCGGGAGTGGTGGACCGACGGGGCGCGGGGCGGAAAGCTGAAAGGTGGCTTGACTCCGTGGGCGCTGGTTTCCCAGCCGGTTCTCGAACGCCACCGGGTTGGCACCAAGGGACTAATGAGGTCAAGACGATTGAGTCGCCGGGGCCGCAGAGGGGGAGCCCGCAGCCGCCGGCGACTCTGTCGCGCACGATGAAGGATCGCGACCAAACTCGGTCAGCGTAGTCCGCATCGTTGCGGAGCCGGCGACACCTCGAGGGGGGATAAGGCTACGCCACCGACTGCCAGCGACAATATCCGCAGAGTGGCTACTACACAACTGTCAAGTTTGTATGCATGCCTAACGAATCAAGGCCCGTCAGCGCGCGCCTCCGCCTCCCGCAGCGCGCGCAGACGGGCCCGGCCAACCTGTTGATTCGTCAGCAGTGCGAGTCGATCGCGTCCTATGGTCAACCAACACCTCCGTATCCCCTCACTAAGGACCACCATGACGACGCAAACCATCGACATCCCGCACCTGGGCGGCTCGACCATCGGCTACAAGTTCGGTCGCGACTACGACCCATCACTGCCCACCCTGGTGATGGCCAACTCGTTCACCACCTCCGTCGAGTTGTACCGCCCGCAGTTCGCTGACGAGACGCTCAGTTCGCGGATGAACCTGCTGGCGATCGAGCCGTACGGGCACGGCGCCACCCGCTCGCGGTACCGGCACTTCACCTACTGGGACAGCGCGATCGCCAACCTGCAGGTGCTCGACGCACTGGGTATCGACACCGCATTCGCCCTGGGCACCTCGCAGGGCGGCTGGATCGTCACCCGGATGGCACTGCTCGACCCCGACGCGATCCGCGGCATCGTCGTGGTCGGGACCTCGATGGACTACGAGAGCCAGGCCAGCATGGAACGCGGCTGCTGGGACGGTTCCGACTTCTGCAGCCCCGCGATCGACGCACTGGCGGCCCCCGTCGGCGACGACTGGGTGGTCGACGACGACTTCGTCCTGGGCGTACTCGCCGCCGGCCTCGGCGAGAACGTCTCCGACGCGGAGAAGCAGTTCTGGCTGGAGACCTACCGCACCAACTATCGCGGCGACGACGGCCGGCACCGCCTGCGCACAGCCTCCATCAACCTCCGCGACCGCGACGGCCTCGAGGCCCGGCTCGACGGCGTCACCTGCCCGGTCCTGTGGCTCCAGGGCACCGCCGATCAGGTGTACTCGGTGGCCAACGCCGAGGACGGCATCACGCGCTTCACCAACTCCCCCTCCGCCGAACTACAGATCGTCGACGGCGGCCAGCACTTCCTCACGGCCTCGGATCCCGACACCGCCAACACCGCGACCCTGGCGTTCGTGGAGAAGTGGAGCTGACGTCACCGCGCACCAGCGGCCGTCGCATGTAACCGCGCGCTCCAGAATCATCCGCACGGGATATATCGCAGCAGGATGATTCTGGGGCGCGCGGCTGTCGGTGGGAGCTAGGCAGACTTCTTGGCGGGCGCCTTGCGAGCAGTGGTCTTCTTGGCCGGATTCTTCTTCGCCGAGCTCGAGCTGCTCCTCTTGGCCGACGACTTCTTCCCGGAGCCGGAGCCCTCGTCGTCGTCTTCGTCGTCGCTGTCGTCTGCGTTGCCGCCGCGGTGCTTCACACCCGCCCGCAGGGCGGCAAGCAGGTCGGCGACCTCGTCGTCACCGTCGTCGTCGCTCGCCTCCTCGCGCTCCTCGACCGTGAACGCCTCTCCCCCGGCCGCCTTGGCCTCG
>NZ_JAALEF010000511.1:47977-48729 GCF_014145245.1 Dietzia sp. B44
GGACTGCTCTACCGGGAGGCTCGCCAGGTCCTCCTTGGTGAGGATGACCATCTCGCCGTCCTCGGACTCGTACGCCTTGGCGATGTCGGAGAACTCGACCTCCTCGCCGTTGTCGTCGCGGACCTTCTTGTAGCGGATGCGCACGCCATCCTTCTTATCGACCTGCCGCGCGTGCAGATCATGGTCCTCCGTCGCCGAATACACCTTGACCGGCACGTTCACCAGACCAAAGGAGACCTCGCCCTTCCAGATGGATCGCATGGAATGAGTATGCGATATCGGGGCGCGTGGCGCCGCCGGTCGCAGTCAGGCGCACCTGGAATGCTGTGGTCCATGCCCGCCGACGTCGGTCCCCTCCTCCTGCTGGTCGCGGCGGCGTCCGTCATCCTGGGCACGGTCCTGCAGCGCGTCAGCGGGATGGGGGTCGGGCTGGTGGTGGCACCCACCCTCACCCTGCTCCTCGGGCCCGTCGCCGGAGTACTGCTGACCAACGTCACCACCACCGTCTCCGCCGTGCTCATCGGGATCACGCTCCGCCGCGACATCGACTGGCGCCGGTACCGCCACCTCGCGCCCCTGATCGTCGTGGGATCCGTGCCCGGTGCGCTCCTGGTCGGCGCCGCCGACCGCAGCTGGCTCGAGGTGATCATCGGGGCCGCCCTGATAGGCACGCTGCTGATGACAGCCCTCGTACGCATCCCGCCCGTCAGCGGTGCCGTGCCGGCCGCGGTGGCCGGCACGGCAGGGGGGTT
>NZ_JAALEF010000511.1:48769-58108 GCF_014145245.1 Dietzia sp. B44
GTGGGCGTGGCCGCGCCCGCGATGCTGGTCTACGCACAGGCCACCAACTGGAACCAACGGTCCTTCGCGGCGACCCTGCAACCCATCTTCTTCACCATGGGATTGACCTCGGTCATCACCAAGGTCGGCCTGGGCGCCGCGCCGATCTCCGGACTACCGCCGCTGCCGGTGATCGGGCTCGTCGTGGCGATGGTGCCGGTCGGCCTCCTCCTCGGCGGACTCGTGGCGAAGCGGGTCACCGCGACGGCGGGACGCAGGGTCGCCGTGGTGGTGGTGACGGCCGGCGCCCTCGCGCTCCTCGTGCGAGGCGTCGGGAGCGTGGCCGGGGTGATCTGAGTCGCAGTGGGCCGGACCGCGGTGGGAACGCAGAAAGACCCCGGGCCGCGGGTGCGGTCCGGGGTCTTGGGTCCGAGGTCTGCCCGGCCTTTCAGCTGGTCAGGAGAGACCGACTTGTCAGGAGATGCCGCCGAGGAGGTCGGTGGGCAGCATTCCGGTCAGCGAGTCGGCGCCGCTGCCGTTGCCACTGCTGGCCCCCTGGAGCAGCGAGCCGAGGCCGAGCGATCCCAGGATGGGGGCCGCGAGCGATCCGATAGCGAGGGAGCCGAGCGAGCCGAGTGCATCTGAACCCATGGTGGACGTCCTTTCGGGCGGGTACGTGTCGTGACGTGGCGCCGTTCGCGCCTGCCCGGCCGATGGTAGCAGCGGTGTGGCGCACACCACACCACCGGACGAGGCGGCGCGATAGGTCCGGACTGCGCCGTTCGAGGTCGACGCCGGTTTCCGATATGACGGCTCCACAATGGTCTTCCGTCGTCCAGAATCGTCTCGTGAGAGAAATCGAGCTTCCGCGCCCCGACACGATGGCCCCACGGTGGTCCGCACTGGCCGCGGTGCTCGCCGCGTACGGGCCGCGCTGGGCGGAGTCCGCCTACTCGGACGGCTCCACCTGGCACTACGACGACGGCGGCGGCAACTGGGCCGATATCCGCTTTGTCAGTGACGAGCGGGCAGTGCTCCTCGGCCACGACCACGAGTACTCCACCACGTACTTCCGCGCCGCCGCGGAGTACTTCGGGGAGCCCGAGACCGACCTCCTGGCCGGCTGTCCCCCGTGGTGGGCGGAGGCGATCGGCGACTACCTCGAGCGCATCGATACCCACGGCATGTGGATCGGATTCATCTACGGATACGACTGCGGCACGTGGACGCGCGCCGACTACAGCGCCGACGACGGCTTCACCTCCCTGAACCTGCCGCTCCTCGACGACCGACTCGTACTCAGGCAGATCTTCGACCAACTCACGATGTCCGTCGGGGGCCGCCCGGCCGCGGCAGACCCCGACCCGCGGGACCTCGACCGGATGCTCGCAGAATGCCCCGACCTCAGCGCCGACACGGCGCAGGCGCTCCTGGGCGGGCGAGGTCTGGACGTCGACGCGGCCCTCCGCGCCGCCCAGCAGTTCCGGCGGAGGGGCTGAGCGCTCTGGCCCGATCTGCTGGCGGCGGTCCGCCGGGGTGCTCTGGTGGTGGTGACCGCTGGCGCGCTGATGCTGCCGGGGCGGGGCTCGGGGGCTTGGCCGCGGCGGTCTGAACGGGTGCGCGGTTACCATGCGGACACGTAGTCACTCGTGTCAACAATCAAGCGGAACCGCCCCGTTTTTCGCCGGTTCTGCGGGAAAGAGAAACAATGAGCGTCTCAGCTGGCCCCGTCCGCGCCGTCGGAGTGACGACCTACGGGGGCCCGGACGCTCTGCAGGTCGTTGACGTCCCGGCCCAGGAGCTCGGGCCGAGCGAGGTTCGCGTGCGAGTCACGGCCGCAACAATCAACCCCACCGACACCTACACGCGCAACGGTTCTCGGTCGAAGACCGGAACTCCGCGCGGAGCTGCAGATGTCCCGGGCATGGACATCGCGGGCACCCTCGTCGAGATCGGCGAGGACGCGACGACCTCCCTGTCGGTCGGCGACCGGGTGATGGGGATCGTGGTGCCCCGCGACGAGCACGGTGCATATCGCGAGGACATTGTCCTGCCTGCGCAGTCGATCGCCGCCTCACCCCGCGATACCGACGACGTCGCTGCGTCCACGCTTCCTATGAACGGCCTCACCGCTCGGCGCGCTCTCGACCTCCTTGATCTCGAGCCCGGACAGACTCTGGCGGTCACCGGAGCGGCTGGATCGACCGGTGGCTACGTCGTGCAGCTGGCCAAGCACGCCGGCCTCACCGTTGTTGCCGATGCGTCCGAGGCGGACGAAGAGCTTGTCCGGTCGCTCGGCGCCGACAGAATAGTCAGGCGAGGAGACGGCGTCGCCGACCGCATTCTCGAGCTCTACCCCGACGGGGTCGACGGACTCTTCGACGGAGCCGTGCAGGACGCCGCCGTACTCCCCGCGGTCAAGACCGGTGGAGGCGTCGCGACCGTGCGGTGGTACCAGGGCGACGGCAGCCGGGACCTGAAGGTCCATGCCGTGAGCGTGGCGGACATGGCCGAGGAGCAGGGCAAGCTCGACGAGCTGCGGCAGCTGGCGGAAGACGGCGTGGTCACCCTCCGTGTGGCGGACAGCTATTCGCCCGCAGACGCGGGGCGGGCCCACGAGCGGCTCGAAGCCGGCGGAACGCGCGGACGGCTGGTCATCGACTTCACGAGGTGATGTACCGGCAGGTGAATTCGGAAGCACTACGCGGTTCGTCGAGCTTTCGTCCGGCGGACGCGTCGAACGTTTGCGACACTGTGCAGGGACCGGAGGCTCACTAAGTCGACTTGCGGTACTCCGGGCGAGACGGGGGCGAGGCGGTTAAGCCTTTCCGCAATGATCAGCCCATCGCCAAGCCGCTGGGCAAGCCGGTTCCACTTCCACTGTGTGGCGTGAGTGCTATCGAGCTGTTCAAGCTCTCGCGCTCGGGCAACAACCTCGTGTTGTCGAGCATCTCCGAGCAAATCCTCACCGCCTGCGCTGCAGCAGTCGGGAAACGGGCATACAAGCAGAGGCCACACGGTTCGGTTGGCCCGGGCCAGTTCCAAGCGACGTTTCGGCACGCCTCTACCGAGGTCGCTGATGTACACATGTCTCGGGGCGGCCGGTCCACTGCGGATGGATCGATGCTGACTCTTACGGCTCTGCAGATCGCACTTGTCTCGCCGACCAATTCCACATTCGTAGCCAATCGCGCCTTCAATAACACAGACCTCACCGAGTAGACCTTGCTGCCACATAGTGACCGGGTACCGAGCTGAAAGGTCTCGAACTAGCATCAGCAACTCGGCGACGCGATCCGGGGCGTTCGGCCCGACATGAACTTTCGACGCAGCTAGGGCCACCTCGTCCGGCGCGAGTGCCGTAAGCGAGTCCCACATATCTCTCAGCGCGGGGATGCCTCGCGACGGATTGAGACAGCGCCACCCGACAGCGATGACAGCAATTACTGGCAGATTTACTCCGGCGCGTTGAAGATACTCGGCGGTCTGTCGCCATAGGCCCGCCTGTACCTGAACCCAGCCGGGTGCTGGCCTCTCGACGTGAACGTACGGCGCAATGATCGCCGTAGCGCCATGAAGGATCTGGTAGTTGACTACGGACTCAACCAACTCGGCGCGAACGGCGACGCTCATGAGATCTGCCGGCGAGTACTCTTTTGCATCCGCGAACGGAACCGCGCACCAAGGGGCGCTCGGATCCTGACGGTCTTGAAGAAAGTACGTCTCCGGATCGACAAGGAAGGGGACTCCGGCTTCTCGCGCGGTCCTAGCGAGCAGTTGCCCTCCCGGTTTTGTGGGCACATGCGCGTCCACCACGAGCCGGGCCGGTCGGTGCATCGCCGCCGCTCGCCCTGGGGTCAACCCGTAGACCCTTCGCACGAACGTGTCGTCCGTTGCTCCGACTCGGATGGTCAGCTGCGATCGATCGGATGGCTTGCGCACCGAAGCAGGCATGTCCCGCGTCCTTTCTTTCGTTCCGAGAGTAGCATCGACTGCAGTCAAGACCGCAGAAAAAGATGCAAACTGACCGCAGAAAGCACGCGTCTCCGAGGGCGAGGCAGTCTAAAATGACAGACCACAAGGGACACCGGGGAAAAAAGTCGACGCGAGCTGGAGGACAGAAATTGGCAGGGACTAGTGGGCGCACGGCGGGCCGCGCCGGCGAAGCTGGAGGGTCGCTGACGTACCTCCGAATTCTCGAAGAGGTGGCCGACTCCGGCATCAGCCGCACCGAACTCGGCAAAGTGGTTGGTGCAGCAGAGCGCACCGTGCAGACATGGGTGGCGGGCACCAGTAAGCCGACGGGGGTCCGGGCACAGCGACTCCTCGACGTCCAGCTCATCGTGCGGCTGCTGGGCGAGACTTATACACGTGAGGGGATAAAAATATGGTTGAACTCGCGAAACCGAAACTTGGACCTGCGTCGACCAATCGACTTGCTCGAGGACGGACAGATCGATGCCGTTCTCCAAGAGGTCACTCGGATCGCGGGGGGTATGTGAGTCGACATGGACTCTCTTGCCAATCGGCTCGCCGGTCAGTCACCCGTGAGGATCGCCGGGGAATGGCACCGCCATCTGCCCGCTCGCTTTAGTGATCGGGCCATGGAAGGCCGGACCTCATACTCGCGGTGGGGTCGCGACCGGGGGTTCCCAGTTCTATACCTAGGGAGACCGACGGATTCGGTGATCGTCGAGGCCTACAGGCATCTGGTTGACCCCGTGGTTGACGATCCGGACATCCGCCATCACCTCGCGCCGCGCGCGATGGTGACTGCCAAGGTCGATGTTGGCGACGTTCTAGACCTCCGAAGTGCCAGCGCAAGGGCCGAAGTCGGATTAGCTCTCAGACAAATGCAGTCTGGGACAGAGGATCGCCACGCCTACACAGCGTGCCAAGAGGTGGCGGCGGCCGCTCATCAACAGGGCTTTCATGGGCTCGTCGCTCCCGCAGCTACACAACGTGGTGAGACCCTTGCATTGTTCAGCGACAGACTTGCTGAAAGCGAACTGCCGGTCATCATCGAAACATCGCCATGGAACACGTTTCCGGACGATCCCCGACTGGGCCCGCGACTGCGACTGGTTTCCGACAATTGAGAGCAGATGCACCATAGGGGCACTCGCCCGCAACGAGGGATTGCGGGTCTGGAGCAATGCTTGCCCGCAGTAGATCCCTACAGCTGGCCGACTCTAGACATGCGCAAGACCAGGGTCCCGGTCTGCCCCAGGTGCACCTGGCCTTGCGACTCGCCCGACACCCATGGTGCCGTGCTCACACTCCACGATATCCGACCGCGCCAGTGGGGCGAGACCAATCCACTGGCCCGCGACAGGGACTCGGCGTCCTCGCCTTAGGGACTACAGGAAGGCGATCTGATCAACGCGAGCAATTGGACAGATGGAGCTACTGACCAGTCTCTGAGAATTCGCTTTGCAATCAAGGGCAACTGACCATCCGACTCAGTACCCGTTCCGAGCAGGCATTTTTCCCTAGATCGCCGAATCAATCCAACTGATTTGCACTCTAGTTGCAATGAAGAGTGCGACTCCCACTCTCGGATGGGGCTTCCCTCGGCTGCGGGGTAGCGCGACCTGAAACCGCGGGTCAGCCGGTCGCCACTGTCCGACGCAAGTGCCAGAGTGGACCCATGGCGAGCAAGGGCGGCAAGGAGTCGGTCGAGGTCGACGGGCGGACCGTGCGGTTCACCCACCCCGACAAGGTGCTCTACGAGGCCACCGGCACCACCAAGGCCGATGTTTTGGAGTACTACCTGGCCGTGGCGCCTCACCTCATGACGTACGCCGGCCAGCGTCCCGTGACGCGCAAGCGCTGGCCCGACGGAACCGAGGACAAGTCGTTCTTCGAGAAGAACCTGCCCTCCCACGCGCCCGACTGGGTGTCGCGGGTGGCGATCGAGCACTCCTCCCGCACGGTCACCTACCCGGTGCTCGACTCCCCCGCCACGCTGGCGTGGTTCGCCCAGCAGGCCGCGCTCGAGCTGCACGTGCCGCAGTGGACACTGTCCGACGGCGAGCCCGGGCGGACGCGGCGGATCGTCATTGACCTTGACCCCGGTGAGGACGTGGACCTGGATACGACGGCGAAGGTCGCACTGCGCGTCCGAAATCTCCTCTCCGAGGCCGGATTGGACGCCTTTGCCGTGACCAGCGGATCCAAGGGCATCCACCTCTACGCCCGCCTGGACAAGGCCGTCTCCTCCAAGGGCGCCTCCGCGGTGGCCAAGCAGATCGCCCAGTCGCTGGCCAAGCAGACCCCGGACCTGGTTACCGCCACCATGAAGCGCTCGATACGCGACGGCAAGGTGTTCGTGGACTGGAGCCAGAACAGCGGCGCCAAGACCACCGTGGCGCCCTACTCACTGCGCGGCCGCGCAGAGCCGTGGGTCGCGGCCCCGCGCTCGTGGGAGGAACTCGGCGACGGCGGGCTCAAGCACCTGCACTGGGACGAGATGCTCAAGCGACTGGAATCCGAGGGCGACCTGCTCGAAGGGCTGGAGGGACCCGAGAAGAAGGGCGGCGCGTCCACGAAGGGTGCCGCGAAGAAGTCGTCGGCATCGCGGGAGAAGAAGTCGGGGGGCAGCAGGAAGAGCTCGTCGTCGTCATCGGATGACGGGGACCCCGAGCGCGGCGGTTCCGGATCCGACAGCGCCGATTCCCGCGGTGCCGATTCAGGCGCTTCCGATTCAGGCGGCAACGACTCGACCCGCGCCGCGGCGGAGGAGGGCTGCGACGCCGGCCCCACCGACGCCGACGCGGTAGTGACAAGCCTCGACGAGTACCGCCGCAAGCGCGACCGCCGCAAGACCCCGGAGCCGTTCGACGGCGAGGTCGACACCGATCGCTCCGACGGCGACGGCCCGATCTTCGTGATCCAGGAGCACCACGCCCGCCGTCTGCACTTTGACCTGCGGCTCGAACACCACGGCGTGCTGGCCTCGTGGGCCGTGCCCAAGAACCTGCCGACCGAGCCCAAGGACCGGCGGCTGGCCGTGAACACCGAGGACCACCCGCTGGGCTACGAAACCTTCGAGGGCACCATCCCCAAGGGCGAATACGGCGCCGGGACCATGACCATCTGGGACCAGGGCACCTACGAGTGTGAGAAGTGGCGCGAGGACGAGATCATCGTGTGGCTCAACGGCGAGCAGGTCTCCGGCCGGTACGTGCTGGTGCGCACGAGCGCTGAGAAGAACCAGTGGATCGTGCAGTACATGAAGGACCAGTCCCCGGACTCCTTCTACGGTGGACGGGACAACCCGAAGTCGTCCTACCCCTCGGATGAGGATCGTTCCGGCGCCTCGGACACGTCGCCTCCGCGCGGCTCAGATAAGTCGACTTCCCGCGGTTCGGACAAGTCTCCTGCCCGCGGCTCAGACGATAAGGCGATCCGCGACTCGGACATGGCCGACCTCCCCGATGCTCCCCCACTGCCGATGATCCCCACCTCGGGGTCGGTGACATCCCTGCCCGGGGACAAGTGGGCCTTTGAGGGCAAGTGGGACGGCTACCGCGTGACCGTGGCGACCGATGGCCGGCAGAGCCGGTTAATGAGCCGCAACGGCAACCCGATGGACTGGCTGGCCGACGGCTTCCCCGGGCTGGCGCAGGCGATCGGGAAGCCGGCGGTGCTCGACGCCGAACTGGTGGTGCCGGGCCCGGACGGCGTGCCCGAGTTCTCCGCTTTGGCCAAGCAGGCCGCCGCGGAAGGAGACGACTCGTCGATCGGCCCGGTGCACCTGTTCGTCTTTGACGTGCTCGGGCTCGACGGTGTGGACCTGCGCCGGGAGCGGTGGGATCGGCGTCGCGAGGTGCTGGACCTGTTGACGCCGGCACTTGAGGAGGTCGAGCGGGTGCACGTGCCGGGGGTTCTCGACGGCCCCGGCGACCGCGCACTGGCCGAGGCCGAGGAGTTCGGCTGGGAGGGCATCGTGGCCAAGCGCCGGGACTCGCACTACCAGTCGGGCCGGCGGGCCAAGACGTGGCTCAAGGAGAAGCTGCTCACCACCACCGAGGCCGTAGTCGGCGGCTGGCGACCGGGAAAGGGCGGGCGCTCCGGCTCACTGGGCTCGCTGCTGCTCGGGCTGCCCGCGCAGACCGGGCTCACCTACATCGGCCGCGTTGGCACGGGCTTCACCGATCGGCAGGGCAAAGCTCTGCTCGAGGAGCTCGAACCGCTGCGCCGCCGCTCGAGTCCGTTTCTCGAGAACCTGCCCAGCGACGCCCGCCGCGACGCGATCTGGGTGTTGCCCAAGCTCGTGGTGGAGGTCCGCCACCAGGGGTTCACCGAGGATGGCGTGCTCCGGCAGTCATCGTGGCGGGACATCCGGCGGGACAAGCTGCCCGGGGATCTATAAGCCCCTCGCAGGCACTGCGCGATGCACTGCGCGATGCACTGAACAGTCCTACTAGTGGGCATCTCCGTTAGTTCGTCGGGGGTCGGTGATCCAGGCGGTGGGGTCGCCGAGGTAGAGGCCGCAGGCGGTGTCGAGGGCTTCTTCGGGAGTGCCTGAGGGCCATCCGTTTGGCAGGGCGGCTTGTTGGTAGTCGTTGTGGCTGGCGCGGTAGATCGCAAAGCCCCAGTTGCTGGCTGATCCGGCGTAGCGCAGTCGGCAGAGCTTGACTTCGTCGCCGTCGGTCAAGGTGGCATCGACGTAGGCAAACCCGGCCCGGTAGCGGGTGTGCAGTTCCTGGATCTGGGGCCACCGTTCGGACGCGCGCGCCAGGAGTTTCTGTCGCAGTGAGGTCTGGGTCGACTCGGGAATCTTGGCCATGATCTCCATCATCGCCGCCGCCCGTTCTCGCCCTCGACTTCCGGCTTGTTCCGGCGTGGCGGCTTGGCGGTCGCCTCCGGCTGGGCCAGAAATGAACATGCCTCCCACCAGCGCCGACATCGTCATCCTCACCGACAAGGAACGCGACGAGCTGACCCGCCGCGCGAACGCTGCCCGCTGTGCGCACCGTGACGTACTGCGCGCCCGGATCGTCCTGGCCGCCGCAGACGGTGACGCGAACGCTGTGATCGCCCGCGACATCGGGGTGTGTGACGACACCGTGCGCCAGTGGCGTCATCGCTTCTGCGCCGAGCGCCTCGAGGGGCTCAAAGACCGGCCCCGCTCGGGACGGCCGCGCGTGTTCACCCCCGTCGAGGTCGCCCAGGTCAAAGCGTTGGCGTGTACGCGTCCGGCTGACCACGGTCTGCCGCTGACCAGATGGTCGGCCGCCGAGCTGAGAGCCCACGCCGTGGCCACCGGGCTGGTGCGCCCGGTGGCCACGGCGACGATCGGGCGCTGGCTGGCCGCCGATGCGATCAAGCCGTGGCAGCACCGATCGTGGATCT
>NZ_JAALEF010000512.1:0-6180 GCF_014145245.1 Dietzia sp. B44
CCGGGCGCGAGCACCCGGTTCCCGGACACGGCTCGCTCGCCGTCCTGGGCGGGAGCCCCGGTGGCGGGCCGCCAGCGGGCGCTCACGGCGCCGTCGGCGGTGACCTTTCCGATCCGGCTGCGTTCGACCACGTGTCCGTGGTCGGAGAGTAGGACCACGTCTCGTCCGACGGCGCGGGCGTAGTCGAGCAGCTTGTCCAGGTGGGTGATGCGCGAGGTGGTCCAGGTGGTGGCGATGGGGTCGGACCGGTCGAGAGCGTCATCGACGGTGTTGAGCACCGCGCCCACCACGGGGACGTGCTTGGTGTCGTAGATGGCGCTGCGGACGGTATCGCCGATGCTCGCGTCGAGGTCTGCCTTGTGGAACAGCGGCCCGTCGCTGACCGAGGGGTGGGCGGGGAACAGGGCGGCGAACCCGGTCCGCTCCTCCTGCTGCCCGCCAAGGGCCAGCTCTCCGCTGAGCAAGGAAGTCCTCGACGCTGTGGTCACCGACGGCAGGGCGGAGGCGGCCACGTCGAGTCCGAGGGAGGCCAGGTCGAGCCGCTGCCAGACGGTGGCGTGACGGGCGGCCACGTCCTCGAGGAGCCCGTGCGCGGCGGCCACGGAAAGGCCATCGATCACCACTACGAGCAGCGCCCGCTCACTCCGTAGACCGGACTCGACCGGCCCGGACTTCCGCAGGGGCGCGACGACCCGAGTTAGCACGTCCTCAATAAGCAGGGCGTCGCCGGCGGTGGAGCGGTCGGCCAATCGCGCACCGACGAGCGCAGCG
The DNA here is from genome assembly GCF_014145245.1 of Dietzia sp. B44. NCBI lineage: Bacteria > Bacillati > Actinomycetota > Actinomycetes > Mycobacteriales > Dietziaceae > Dietzia > Dietzia sp. B44. The sequence goes on from NZ_JAALEF010000512.1 coordinate 772, forward strand.
AAGGTCCGGTCGATGTCGCGTCGTACGGCGAGGGTGCGGTCGAGGACGCGACGACCGAGCGCGTCGGGGTCCGCCGCAGACTGCCCGATCGCGGGCTTGGGATCGGCGGTGAATCCACGCCACGCCGAGTTGACGGCCCGGTCCACCCAGCTCAGCTCGTCAACGTACGCGCGCATCGCCTCGACGTGACCGACAGAACGCATCCGATCGGCCACGGCGGTGGCCTCGGTCCGGTTCCACCGGTGGAGCCGGACCAGCGCGGCGGCGGTCTCGAGGTCATCGGGCCGGGAGCGCTCGGCTTCGACGTGTGCCCGCAGCGCCTCGAGCCCCCGCAGCAGCGCGGTCTCGCCCCCTCCGTCGAGGGCGGTGGCCAGGCCGCGGGCGTACACGTCGAGGCGTCGTTGGAAGGCGCCGGGCAGGACTGTGGATCCGGCGAGGAGCGAGGCGCCGCCGTTCTGCTCGAATCCGGTGATCAACCGGTGGGCCTCGCCGAGTACGGCGGTGAGCGGCTGCCCGTAATCGAGTGAGGTGCGGACGGCCTTGGCGGCGGCGGATCCCCATTCGCGCAGGGACTGGTCGCCGAGGGTGGTGCCGATGTGGTGGCTGAACAGGGCCCGCGCTCCGGTGAGTTCGGTGGGTGTGTCCTGCCAGTCGGGCGTGCGGAGGGTCTCTGCTACCAGGCCGGCGGGCAAGAGTGCCCGTGGCCCGCTCTTGTCCCACAGGCTACGAATCCCGGGGCCGGTCAACGTGAACGTGCGGCACAGCCACGTGATGAGCCCCGCGCGGACGTGAGATGTGAGACGCGAGGCCAGCTCGTCCCACGCGGCGTGGGAGTCGGGGGTGGCACTCCACGCCAGGAGGTCCGCGAGCCGGTAGTCCTGTTCCAGACCCAGCACAAGCGTGCTGATGGCCCCGTAGAGGTGGTCGGCTGTGAGGACCGGAGTCGGGGTGGGGGCGAGGGTGTCGCGGTGGTCGGCCAGCGCGGTCGTGAGCCCCCGGACGTCGTCCCGCCCTCGGGGGATGCGGCCGTCGGTCTTGTCGGCGGAGAACATCCCGAGCAGGGTCCCCACGGGGTCGAGTTCCCGCATGCGCCCGAGCGGTTGGAAGTGCTCCTTAACTCCCTGGGGAATCTGCTCCTCGGGGAGGTCGGTGAGCACGACGCGCCACGGCACCTCGGGATCCTTGCGGTGCCGCACCACGTCCCGGATCTCCAGCACAGTCCGGCAGCAGTGGACCGGCACGGTGAGGTTGTCGACGCGCAGCTCGGTGCCGTCCCATTCGGGACGGGCGTGCATCACCAGCAGACCGCGCTTGTGCTGCTTGTCCCGATAGAGGCCGTGGAGGAGTGGAATCAGGTCGGCGGCGGTCGCCGTACCGAGGGACGACGACGAAGTGACGCTCCCCGCTAACCCGGCACTGGCCGGGGTCACGTTCCGGACTCCTCGGCGGTGATCTCGATCCGGAAGCGGGTGCCCGTCCCGTAGCTCCGCCCAAGATCAGCGAGGGCGGTGTGGATCGCCCCTTCAACTTGGCTGCCGTGCGCCTCGAATGTCCGGCGTCGACCGGAGCCCGTGATCACCACGCCGTCTGCTCCCGAGCCGCCGCCGGTCTCGCCGTCGTCGCTGCCGGAACCAGTCCCGAACCCGCCGTTATCCCCCGGACCCGCGCCTCCACCGACGTCCCCAGTGCCGCCAGTGCCGCCGCTCCCGGGGCCGTCTCCGCCGGCGATCACCTTGTTGATCCAGTCCTGAGCGCGCTTCTCAAACTTCTGAACAGACGTGACCAGATGCTGGACGAACTCGTGGGTGTCGACCCCGTTGTCCAGGTCCTTCACGATCTGCGTGGCCTCACCCCCGAGGGGCCCCTCCTTGGCACGACCACCGATCAACGTCTCGAGGTTCGGGCCGATGTTGCGGGCTACGGCGGCCACTTCCTCGGCGGTGGTGATGGACTGGCTCGCCTCGTTGGTGGTGGCCCCGAGGTAGGTGCCAGGCCCCTCGCTGGCGGCGGCGAGGGCCGCCACGATCTCGCCGTGGTGCTGCTTCTTGCGCACCAGCGTCTGCAGCAGCTGCGTCTGCTGGCGGGCCAGCTGGAGGCGGCGCCCCTCCTCGCTCCGTCCCAGCCGGTGCTCGAGCTTGGCCACCTGTTCGACCAGATCCTCGCTGGACCGCTTGAACTCCTCTGCCTTGCTCGCCACCTCACCCGCCAGGTGGGTGAGGTTCGTGGGGGAGAGGTGACCTCGCTCGGGAATGCCAAAGAGGTGCTGGGCAGCCTGGACGGCGCGATCCCACTCGCCTTGCTCGGGCAGAACCGGCTCGCGCAACTGGTGCGACTGTTGGATGTCCTTGAAGGCCGGCGCTGCGACGGGAGTCCCGTAGGTGAACCAGCTGCGGTCGCGTGACTCGGACCAGGCCGCCGCGAGCAGGGTGGTGCAGTCGCGGTTGAGCCCTGCTTGCGGCATGAGCTTCTCGACGGCGGCCACGACCTGTGCCACCGTGAGTACTCCGTCGGCTTGCCCGGACTTCTCCGCCTCGGCGAGCGCGCGGTCGATCTGGCCGGCGAAACTGGCAAAGGTGGCGCTGGGGAACACGAGGTGCGACTCGTGGACGTCGGCCACCCGGAGGCCACCCAGCACGAGCTGGACGGACTTGCGCTCGGCGGCCACAACCGCGGCGCGGCCGTCTTCGCGGGCGTCGGACCGGCGCAGCACGTCGAGTGAGACCGCGAAGTCCTTCTGCGAGAGCGCGCTGGTGGTGTCGAACCGAGGGTGGTCGGGGTAGCGCTGGTCAAAGGCCTGATCGTAGAGCCGCCGGGCGGCCTCGCGCAGCGAGGCGCCGACGGGCCTTTGCACCACCACGGAGGAACTCAACGAGCGGACGGGCGGCTGCCCCTCGGGGAACACCGCTCCTTCTGCGATGCCGTACATCTTGCGCAAGATGGCGGCCAGCTGCCCGGCGAGCTGGTTGCGCTGGGTCACCATGACCTGGCGGACCCGCTCACGGTCGCCGTCGGCGAGGTAGCTGGTGTAGCCGAGCCACTTCTCCGACTGCAGAACCCAGTCCATGGTGACGAGCTTGCCCAGGTCGTCCATCTGCTTGCGATCGAGGAACGCGGGGACCCAGGCGAGCGTGAAGTGATCGTGACCGTCGGTGCGCAGGCGGTCGAGTCGGGCGTGGTCCTCGGAGACGCCGTGTCCCTCCTCGTCGAAGGGCAGGTCCACGATCACCCGCAGCGCCCCTGGTTCGACAGGGGCGATAAGGGTGTCGGGCACGGAGCCGGGGTCGCGAACATTGCCAAAGACGATCTCGACGGTCCGATTCGTGCCGCGCCAGGTGATCCGGGTCGAGCGCGCGCCGTCGGCCTGCGGGTCGATGGCGGCGATCCCGAACTCCTCCTGCAGCATCGACCGCAGCCGTTCGCGGCGCCGCGAGAAGGTGTCCTCGCCGCGGGCGCGCTCGAGGATCTCGTCGAAGGGCAGTTCCTCCAGCGTGATGGAGATCAGCGGATCGTGGCTGTCTGTTCCCACCGTGATCTCGGGGACCGAGGTGTTCCACTCGCGGACCGAGGCGAGCGCGCGGGTCGGCGCGTCAGAGGCGACGATCGAGACGAGCTCCCCGTGGTTGAGGTGCGCCAGGCGGCTGGCGGTGAGCGCCTTTAGTCCTGGCACCTCGGGCGCGAGAGCGGAGAGCAACAGCGTCTTGGCCAGCCGGAGCTGGGCCCGCACGCCCTTGGGCTGGTCCAGGTCCCGCACGCTCGGGTCAGCGTCCGGGAACTGGGCGAGGACGGCAGGACGGAGCTTGTCCTGCCACAGTGTGCGCGCGGTGCGGAAGCGGGCGGCCACCGCCTCGTCGGTACCACCCTTCTGGGTCCCGTCGATGATGTAGTCGAACACCTCGCCAACGGGGATCACCTGGTCGACGGTCATGGTGTCGGCGAGGTCGACGAGCATCGACTCCATCACCTTGAGCGCGGTGCGGTCTCGCTGCATGGCGGTGGACAGGTGGACGAGGGTGTCGATGAGGACCGGGCTGAAGGGGTAGGTGAGCCGGAACTGTTCCTCGGTGGCACCGCGATGCTGGTCGTCGGTGTTGACCTTGTCCAGCAGGACGGGCTTGACGGCCGGGGACAGGTGCAGCCGCTGGAACGAGGCCTCGAGAGCCTCAACCGCCGCGGCGTTCTTGGGCGTGAGGAGTCGACGGTGGGCGATCTGCGGCAGGTTGGCCGAGCCGAGCGCAATGCCAGAGAAGCGGCCTTCCTGGTGGGCGATGGCCTGCTCGCGGATCTTGGTGGCCTCGCCGGCCTCGATCGAGGAGTCCTTCCACGCCTTGAGGTCGTGCTGGCGAGCGATGAAGCTGACGACCGGCACGGCCATGCGCCCCTGGTCGGATTCGACGAACCCGGTGAGCTTCTGGATCTCGCGGCCGAAGAACTCGCGGTTGGAGAAGTGGAAGGTGAGCCACAGGATCAGCTCGTCGAGCAGCAAAACCACGGCCTCGTAGCCGAGGGTCTTGGCGTGCGCCGCGATGGCGGACAGTCCCTCGGGCAGATGCAGCCAGTCGGTGTTGGTGTGCGCGGAGGTGATCCACGTCTGGCCGAGCGCGGAGACGAGCGCATCCCGCTCAGCGCGGGACGCGGCGGGGTGTCGGGCGCGGTCGTAGGAATCGCGGTCCCAGTTGGTGGCGGTGGCGCCGCCGAGCGCTGCCAAGTCGAGGCCGCCGGGGGTGGAGGACGACGACGAGGTGACGCCGCCAGGTCCGGTGGCGGCAGTGGCCAGGCGGGCGAAGAACCTCTCGTCGCCGACCTCGGCACGCATCTGTTCGGCGTTCTCGAGCAACCCGTCGGCCATGTGGAGTACCGGCGGGGTGACTCCCGGGTGAAGCCGGTTCAGGTGTTCGAGGTACGCCGAGAACAGGGTGTCCTCGATGGAGTTCGAGCCCAGGAAATGGAAGGGCAGCGCGAGGATCTTCGACGACGTTGCCCGCGGGTGGTCGGCGATGTGCTGCTGGAGTTCGGCAATGGCGCGGGCGCGGGGGTCCCCGGTGAGCAGGGCGAGCAGCACCGCCATGAAGTGCGACTTACCGGAGCCGAAGGAGCCCTTGAGGAAGGCGCCCTTGTTCTCTCCGGTGGCCAGGGCGCTGTCGACCAGGGCGAGCGCCTCGTCGAAGGCGTCGCCGATGGACGGGGTCACCACGTACTCGGCCAGGGTGGTTCCGAGTTCGTCTCTGGTGACGGCGTCGGAGAGTTGGAGGACGAACGTCGAGGTTCCCGAGTGCTCGGGGATCGAGAAGACGTCACGCAGGGTGGGGCTGGTGCCCGACCCTGCCGTCGCGCCGGGAGGGGTGAAGGCCATGTCCTCTAGCTTTCCTTATCGGGTGTAGTCGCTGCGGCTGCGACGCGCTTGCGGCCGCG
>NZ_JAALEF010000512.1:6190-6459 GCF_014145245.1 Dietzia sp. B44
AGGGAAAAAGACCAAGAGCTAGGCGTGACGCCCGAGAAAGACACGTGGCCAACTCAGACTCGCCCGAGGCGACATGCAAGTGATTGCGAACTCTACTTGTCAATGCCGGGTGTAGTAGCAGCGGCTGCGACGCGCTTGCGGCCGCGGGTCGCTGGGGCGGGACGCCATGCGGCCAGGTCGGCGATCGCGACGCCGGAACGCTCGGCGAGCGAGGTGAGCTGTCCGGCGAGGTAGTCGGCCCAGTCGATTCCGGAGTGGGCGTCCATGCC
>NZ_JAALEF010000512.1:6469-6817 GCF_014145245.1 Dietzia sp. B44
CTGGGCGTCCCAGGTGACCTGCCATTCGGCGAACTTACGCAAGCCCGAGTCCTTGAGCCGGAGTGCGGCCAGATACGGCACGGCCTCGTCCGCCAGCAGCGCCACCAGGTTGGTGAGCACGCCGGCCTGCCGCTTGGTCGACCACAGCTCCAGCGCCTCGGCCACACCGCTCAGCCTCGGATCGGTCTCGACCTTCGCGGCGAGCTGACGCACCGATTGAGGCTGCGGGTACCCGTTGGGGTCCTTCCACAGCTCCGGGGTCTCTAGCCTGTCCAGGATCCACGCCGCCAGAGCTGCGCGGACCCGTTCGGCCCACGGCACCGAGGACCAGCGCCGCTTGTACTCGGG
>NZ_JAALEF010000512.1:6827-7049 GCF_014145245.1 Dietzia sp. B44
ATACCCGGCCGGCAGATGCGCCGGGATTTCGGTGACCGGCGTCGATCGGTGGCGGTCAAACCACGCCGTCTCGGCCTCGCCTGTCTGCACCCGGCGGGCCAGGGCGATCTCGAAGGCCCGCTCACCCAGCGCGATTCCGGGCACCTCACCGACCGGAAGCGACAGGTCGGCGTCGGTGAACCCGTATAAGTGGTAAACCTGCCAGTCGAGCTCCTCCTGCTC
>NZ_JAALEF010000512.1:7059-7749 GCF_014145245.1 Dietzia sp. B44
GAGCGGGACGACTTGGGCGGGGTCGGTGTTATCTTTGCGGTCGTCGTACAGCGAGACCAGGGCGATGCCCTGTTCGGCGTGGTCCCAACCTGCCCAGCCCAGCATCGCGGTGGGATCGTCGGGGCCCGAGGCGCCGGGGTAGGCAATGAAGCGTTCCTTGGGCACGTCGAGCTTGCCGCGGGCCTGCCAGTATGAGGTCTTGCGGAAGTCCGCAGAGGTGTACTTGGGCGGCACCGGGACCTGGTCGGTGGTGATCTCGCCGCGGTCCTCGGCGCGTTGGGCGTCCCACGTGACCTGCCATTCGGCGAACTTGCGCAGTCCGGAGTCCTTGAACCGGAGGGCTGCCAGGTAGGGGACCGCCTCATCTGCCAGCAGCGCCACGAGAGTCGCGAGCGTTCCCGCCTGGCGTATGGTCGACCACAGCTCCAGTGCCCCGGCCACACCGCTCAGTCGCGGATCGGTCTCGACCTTCGCTGCCAGCTGGCGAATCGACTGCGGCTGCGGATACCCGTTGGGGTCCTTCCACAGCTCGGGGTTCTCCAGCCTGTCCAGGATCCACTCCGCCAACGCTGAACGGACTCGGTCGGCCCAGGGCATGGAGGACCAGCGCCGCTTGTACTCGGGACGCTCCAGCAGTTCCAGCGAACGGTCCTCGGCCATGCGGTCCAGGCGCTGCTGCACCGCGTTCCG
>NZ_JAALEF010000512.1:7994-9887 GCF_014145245.1 Dietzia sp. B44
GGCGATCATCAGCCCACGGATGCGCTCCCATTCCGCCTCGCCGCGGGCGAACAACTCCGCCGAGGGAGCAGAATCCTCAAGCAGCGTAGCGGGCTCGACTGCAGCCAGTTCCTGCGAAAGCTGATCGATTCGCCGAGCACGCTCCAAAGCAGAACCCGCGGGAAGCGGGAAATCGCCGACAGTGGTGCCGTTGTACTGATACGTGTGAGACCACGGTTGATCCGCAGCCCCACCACCGTGACCACCCCCTCCTTTCTGATGGCAGTTCTGTCGTAGCCAAAAACATGCTGCCGACGAGTTCAGAACCCCCAACAGCTCAAGGTGACTGTCCTCACTCGCCCCCTCCGGCAACTTAATCACCGGCGCGGTTTGCTTAAAGACCTTTCCGCCGCGATCCAGCACGAAGTGGTTATGAGTCGCCACCTCCGCAAACGTGAGTGAAAGAGGAACCCGCAGCTTCCCGCTAGTGAGCCGACCGTATTCAGTCCACTTCAGTCCGTTGTCAGCTTTAGATTTTCCGTTAAACATAATGCTCCGCGAAAGGCAGGTTCGGTACGGCCAGTAGGAAACAAGTTCATCTGGTTCGAGGTCGATTTCGACTGGCTTCAAGTCTTCCAGATACGGGAAGTGGGCGACCTTTAATTCGCCGTACCCAAAGTCTCTCACCTGACTACCAGTCACCATAGGTCGGAAGTACTTATTGCCCCCGCGAAGCATCGCAGCGCGATCCTTCACATAAAAGGCATCTTCAAGCGTAAATGAAGTGATGCCGACACTGTCAGTCTCAGCCCCAAGGGAAGAGCGGGTGGATAAATTCATCTTCCTCAATGCCGCCGGGGCCGCGCCACCCTGCAACGACCAAGGATGCTCCCCGAGGACTTCCCTTTCCAAGTCTGCCACTGTGATCCACTGGTCCTCGTAACCCGGCGTATCGATATGCTCGACGATGCTGCGCCACACCAGCCCTTGCGCAGGATTCTCAGGGGCTCCCGGCTCGCCCTGAATCCCCATCACTACTCGAACGGTTGCAGCACTCGGACGGCGATTACGTGACACAAGCATCACGGTCGGGGTTCCGTGTCCAGGTATGTACGCGCGGGAGGTATCGATGACCTCGAGCAAGTCGATTCGTGGGAAGAACTCCTCGATGAGTGGCACGCCGAACTCTCGCGCCATGAACGAGTTTGAGGTGATTTGCCCTATTAGGCCGGCTCGGGATGGGTCAAATTCACCAGACTTAGCCAAGGTGTGAAACTGTTCCATGAAAGGAACAGTGAAAACCCACCGCCCTTGGCAACTGCTGTACAGATTCTTGTACCGGGCTTTGAGCACCTTATCCTTGACCGCAATATAAGGCGGATTCCCCACAACCACGTCATATTGGTCCCGCGCCAACGTTCGCCGCAGCGCCGACACCTCCTCCGTTAGGAGGTGGGCCCCACTCGCGACGACATCCGGGTCGACGGAGAGATCCCCATAGTCGAACCCTGACTGGCCGTATGAGTCTTCGCTCCACAGCAGCGAGTCGCCCGCGTACACCTGTAGCGGAAGCTCGGGCACGCTAAGCAGACTCGACCCGCCGATCGCTCGGAGTGCTGCCACCATGAGGCGGAACTGGGCGATCGCCACAGCGAACGGGTTGATGTCCACCCCGTGGATGGAGGACAGCGCCAGGCGCACCTGCTCAGTTGGCTCAACCCCGGGAGCCTCGGCTCGCCAATAGTCCAGCATTCGACCGAACGCCCCGAGCAGGAAGTGACCTGAACCGCAGGTGGGGTCGATGATCTTGAAGTCCACGGCCCCGGTCCGACCCTCTGCATCGACCGACGGAAGACGGGGGGAGTGTTCCTTGAGCGCGGGGGTCAGCGTGCGATCAAGGATGAACTCCTCGAC
>NZ_JAALEF010000051.1:0-4051 GCF_014145245.1 Dietzia sp. B44
GGGACGCGGCCTTGGCGGCCCGCTCGCGTCGTTCGAGCCGGTCCTGACGTTCCTGGGAGCGGCGCTCGGCGCGGTTCGCCGGGACGCCCTCGTCGACGAGCTGGGCCTCCCCCGTCTCCGAGGGGCCCGAGAACTGCATCTGGTCGTCGGTGACGTCGCGACCGGTGCCCGCGGCCTGCAGGATCGGGTTGGCGCCCGCGAGGGACGCCGCCTGCGCCGCGGAGGGGGCGGCCAGAGTCTTCTGCTGGGGGCTGGCCTCGACCTTGACGTTGAACAGGAACGCGACGGTCTCCTCGCGCACCCCGTCCATCATGGCCGCGAACATGTCGTAGCCCTCACGCTGGTACTCGACCAGGGGGTCACGCTGGGCCATGGCCCGCAGCCCGATGCCCTCCTTGAGGTAGTCCATCTCGTAGAGGTGCTCGCGCCACTTGCGGTCCAGGACCTGGAGCATGATCGAGCGCTCCAGCTGGCGCATGGCACCCTCGCCGCCGATGCCCTCGATCTCGGACTCACGCTCGTCGTACCGGGCGAAGACGTCGTCGAGGATCGCGTCCTTGAGGTTCTTGGCCGACAGGTCACCCGCCGCCCCGTACTCGTCGCCGTCGATGATCGACTGCGCGGTGATCGAGACCGGGTACAGCTGCCCCAGGGCGTCCCACAGCTTGTCGAGGTCCCAGTCCTCGACATAGCCCTCGGCGGCGGCACCGTCGACGTAGGCGCTGACCACCTGGTAGATCATCGACTCGACCTGGTCGGTGATGTCCTCGCCCTCGAGGATCCGCTTGCGCTCACCGTAGATCACGGTGCGCTGCTGGTTCATCACCTCGTCGTACTTGAGGACGTCCTTGCGGATCTCGAAGTTCTGCGATTCGACCTGGGTCTGGGCGTTCTTCACGGCTCGCGAGACCATCCCGGCCTCGATCGGCACGTCGTCGGGCAGGCTCAACCGGTTCATGATCGCCTCGACGGCCGCACCGTTGAAACGGCGCATAAGCTCGTCACCCAGGGAGAGGTAGAACCGGGACTCGCCCGGGTCGCCCTGGCGTCCCGAACGCCCACGCAGCTGGTTGTCGATGCGCCGCGAGTCGTGGCGCTCGGTCCCCAGCACGTAGAGACCGCCGGCCTCGCGGACGCGCTCGGCCTCCTGCTTGCTGAGCGTGCGCATGCGCTCGATCTCGGCGTCCCACGCCTCCTCGTACTCCTCCGGGGTGTCCACGGGATTGAGCCCGCGCTCGCGGAGGTTGAGGTCGGCGATGATGTCCGGGTTGCCGCCGAGCACGATGTCGGTGCCACGGCCGGCCATGTTGGTCGCCACCGTGACCGCGCCCGGTCGACCGGCCTGCGCGATGATCTGGGCTTCCGAGGCGTGGAACTTGGCGTTGAGCACGTGGTGCTTGATGCCCTTGCGGGTGAGCAGCTTGGACAGGTGCTCACTGCGCTCGACGGACGCGGTGCCCACGAGGACCGGCTGCTTCTTCTCCACGCGCTCGGCGATGTCCTCCACGACCGCGGTGAACTTCGACTCCTCGGTCTTGTAGATCAGGTCGGCCTGGTCCTCGCGCGCCATCGGCCGGTTGGTCGGGATCGGCATGACCTCGAGCTTGTAGATCGAGTAGAGCTCGGCGGCCTCGGTCTCGGCCGTACCGGTCATCCCGGCCAGCTTCTCGTAGAGACGGAAGTAGTTCTGCAGCGTGATGGTGGCCAGGGTCTGGTTCTCGGCCTTGATCTCCACCCGCTCCTTGGCCTCGATGGCCTGGTGCATGCCCTCGTTGTAGCGGCGTCCGTCGAGCACGCGCCCCGTGAACTCGTCGACGATGATCACGTCGCCGTCGCGGACGATGTAGTCCTTGTCCTTGGTGAACAGCTCCTTGGCCTTGATGGAGTTGTTCAGGTAGCTCACCAGGGGTGAGTTGGCCGCCTCGTAGAGGTTGTCGATCCCGAGCTGGTCCTCCACGTACTCGACGCCCTGCTCGGTCACGCCGATCGTCCGCTTCTTGCGGTCGACCTCGTAGTGCGTGCCCTCCTCGAGCAGCGGGGCGATGCGGGCGAACTCCGCGTACCACTTGCTCGATCCGTCGGCCGGGCCCGAGATGATGAGCGGGGTCCGCGCCTCGTCGATCAGGATCGAGTCGACCTCGTCGACGATCGCGTAGTGGTGGCCCCGCTGGACCAGTTCCGCGGTGTCGTGCGCCATGTTGTCGCGCAGGTAGTCGAAGCCGAACTCGTTGTTGGTGCCGTAGGTGATGTCGGCGGAGTAGGACTCCCGGCGCTGCGCCGGGGTCATGCCGCCGAGGATCGCGCCCACGGACAGTCCGAGGAACCGGTGGACGCGGCCCATCCACTCCGCGTCGCGCTTGGCCAGGTAGTCGTTGACCGTGACCACGTGGACGCCCTGACCCGACAGGGCGTTGAGGTAGGCGGGCAGGACACAGGTCAGGGTCTTGCCCTCACCGGTCTTCATCTCCGCCACGGCCCCGGTGTGCAGGACGATGGCGCCGACGATCTGCACCTTGTACGGCCGCTGCCCGAGGACCCGGTAGGCGGCCTCGCGGGCCACCGCGAACGCCTCCGGGAGCAGGTCGTCCAGCGTCTCACCCTCAGCCAACCGGGCCTTGAACTCGTCGGTCTTGGCGCGGAGCTCGTCGTCGCTCAGCTTCTCCGTCTGGTCGGACAGAGTATCCACGTACTCGGCGAGAGCGCTGTACCGCTTGAGCTTTCGACCTTCGCCGGCTCGGAGCAGCTTGGAAAGGATGGACACAGTCTCGAACGTCCTCGTGGTCGGGTTGATCGGGAAATCTGGCTACCTGCGCGGGGGCCACGCGGGCCCTCGGTTCATCCTAGGTGCTGTCGGCCGCGGATACACGCCGAGGGCGGCCCGGTCCATGCGGACCGGACCGCCCCCGGGGCGTATGGGCTGCGACCGTCAGGCCTCGTCACTCAGCGTGATGAGTCCGTAGTCGAACGCGTGCCGCCGGTAGACGACGGTGGCGTTGCCGGACTCGGTGTCCCGGAAGAGGTAGAAGTCGTGTCCCACGAGTTCCATCTTCTCCAGGGCCTCGTCGACCGACATCGGGGTCCCGTCGTGCTCCTTGCGGCGCACGATCTGGCCGGGGAGCTGGTCGTCGACCCCGTCCGCGTACTCGTCCATGACATCCGCCGGTGCCGCCTCGGGCGCGAGCTCCGCGGTGGCCTCGGCGACGGACTGCGGTCGACGGTGCCCGGAGTGGCTGATCTTCCGGCGGGTGCGTGCCTTGCGCATCTGCCGCTCGAGCTTGGCGACCGCCGACTCCAGGGCGGCGTAGAAGGTGTCCTCCGCGGCCTCGGCGCGGGCGACACCCGGCTTGCCCTTGAGGGTGATCTCGATCCGCTGGCTGGCCTTGGCCAGGCGTGGGTTCTTCTCGTGCAGAAGGACCACGTCGAACCGGGTGATCGCGGGCGAGATCTTCTCGATCTTCGCGAGCTTGGTGTGGATCCGGGTCGCGAAGTGGTCGGGGACCTCGACGTTCCGGCCCTTGATGGTCACCTGCGCATCAGGGGCACCGGGGTCGTCGGTCGACGGACCGTCGAAGGTGGCGGGGTCGAGCAGGACTGCGGGGGTCTTCGCCATCGAAGCTCCTCCTCATCGGGCCTGCGGCGGGCCTCTGCGACCGACCCGGTTACCGCCCGGGACCCCGGTCGAGGGGCACACCCACATGGCTGAGTGGACACTCTCCGGACGGGGCGACCACCGGACAACTTCAGTGAAAGTGCTGGTGAACCCCGTCCGAACCCAACGATACCCGGTCGTCTGGGCAGTGGACCGTAGTCGCGGCAAGTCGTCCGGAACTCACCCACGGGCAGCCCCGGACCTCACGCGGCGGTGACCCCGAGCACCCCGTCGACCCGCAGCCCGCCCTCGCCCAGCACCCCCACACACGCGGCGGCGGTGGCCCCCGTGGTGACCACGTCGTCCACCAGCAGGACCGTCGCCGGGGTCCCGATCAACTCCTCGACCGTCGACGGGGCCCCGGGCGTGGCCAGGATCAGGGTGCCCCGCGGCCGCCGGCGG
>NZ_JAALEF010000004.1:0-4807 GCF_014145245.1 Dietzia sp. B44
CCCGGCCGGGGACACGCCCGAGGACGCGACGAGCAGCGCCGCCGTCGCCGTCCGCGCGTACGAGTACGTGGACGTCCCGGGCGGGTCGGGCGCACCGCTCGGTGCCGCCGCGGTCGACGGCGTGGAGCCCACCTGGGACTCCGAGCGCTGGCGCGGATGGCTCGAGGGCCTGGTCACGGACTGACCCGGGGGTGGCGGCCGATCGTCGACGAAACATCGACGTCTGGTGCGACGATGTCCACCGAGACAGCAGTACTGTGTCGGGGAGCACCAGCCGTGCGCCGACCACGAACCGCACGATCAGCACACCGACGAGGAGCACCATCTGCAATGGCGGATTCCAACGACACCGTGACCATCGCGACCAGCGAGGGCGCGCCCGGCACGACCCTCCTGGGCATCGGCGCCTACCGTCCACGTCGCGTGGTGAGCAACGAGGAGATCTGCGAGACGATTGACTCGAGCTCCGAGTGGATCTACGAGCGCTCTGGGATCCTCAACCGCCGCGTGGCGGAGCCGGACGAGACGATCGTCTCCATGTCGAGCGAGGCCGCCAAGAAGGCCGTGGCCTCCGCCGGAATCGATCCGGAGCTCATCGACGCGGTGATCGTGTGCACCTCCACCAACTGGACGCAGGTGCCGCACGCGGCTCCGCAGGTGGCCACCGATCTCGGCCGCAACGGCATCGCCGCGTTCGACCTGACCGCCGGCTGCGCGGGGTTCGGCTACGGCCTGGCCGTGGCCACCACCATGATCCGCGGCGGCGGCGCCCGGTACGTCGTGGTGGTGGGCGTGGAGAAGATGACTGACGGCATCGACTTCTCCGACCGCAACACCGCCTTCATCTTCGGCGACGGCGCGGGCGCCGTGGTGGTGGGCCCGTCGGAGACCAACGACGTCAGCCCGGTGGTGTGGGGGTCCGACGGCGAGAAGGGCGACGCCATCCGCCAGACCAAGGACTTCAAGCAGTACGTGGACGAAGTCGATGCCTCCGCGGCCGCCGCGCGCGAGGAGGCCGTGCTCCAGCCCTACCTGGTCATGGACGGCTCCAAGGTGTTCCGCTGGGCCGCCGTGCAGGTATCCAAGGTGTGCGCGCAGACGCTGGAGACCGCGGGCGTGACCGCCGAGCAGATCCAGGCGTTCATCCCCCACCAGGCCAACGGGCGCATCAACTCGGCCATGGCCAAGCACCTCGGACTCCCCGACTCGGTGGCTATCGCCAACGACATCGAGCAGACCGGCAACACCTCGGCGGCCTCGATCCCGCTGGCCATGGAGGCCATGCTGCGCGACGGCGAGGCCCAGCCGGGTCAGGTCGCCCTGTGCATCGGCTTCGGCGCGGGACTGTCCTACGCCGGCCAGGTCGTGCGCCTGCCCGCCGCACCGCCCGTCGACTGACGGCTCCTCGGCCTCAGGTCCGGTGCGTCCCGCGGCCCCGGTTCACCAGAACCGGGGCCGCGGACCTGTCTGATGGACGAGCGTTCATGAGAGAGTGATCTCATGCACACCTCACGTCTCCGTCGCGGCGCGGGCCCGGCGATCACCGGCGCCGTGGCGGCCGCCGCAACAGTCCTGCTGAGCTCCCTCGTCTCCCCTGTCGTGGCCGGATCGACCCCGGCGATCCCCGCCGCTCCCCCGTCGACCGGCTCCACGATCGAGCAGGCAGGCGGCTCCACGCAGACGCTTGGGCAGAACATCGCAGGTCAGATCAGTGGCGAGGGCCTCGGCCCGTCCGTCTACGCCGGCACCGGAACCGGTCCGGCTCGCTACGTGGCGCTGGGCGATTCGTACGCCGCCGTCGGCCGGGTGGCACCGGGATCATGGGGCGCCGGGCCCGTCGCGTGCGTGCGGACCGACGACGCCTATCCCACGGTCGTGGCCCGCGAGCTCGGTGTGGGGACGTTCATCAACGCCAGCTGCGGCGGAGCCACCGCCGACGACTTCCTCGAGCCCGCGCGCAACGGCGCGCCGCCCCAGCTCGATGCCCTCGACGCGCGGACCGACCTCGTCACCATGACCATCGGTGGCAACGACGTGGGGTTCGCCGCGGTGATCGTGGCCTGCGCCCTCCGGCCCAACACCGCCCCCGAGTTCCTGCCGATGGTGGACTCGGTGACCGCGCGACTCGCCGAGGGCTTCGACGCCACCGCCGGGTGCTCCGACGTGATCGACCGCCAGGCCGCTCAGGCCCTCGAGGAGCTCGACGGACGGATGGACTCGGTGTACGCCGAGATCGCCCGGCGCTCCCCCGACGCCCGCGTGGTGACCGTCGGATACCTCTCCGCGATCCCGGACGACCGCACCCTGCTCGCCTCGCCCGACTGCGCACCGTTCATCGCGATCCCCGAGGCCGAACGGGACAAGGTCCGCGGATTCCAGGAGAGCGTCAACCGGGTGGTCCGCGACGCGGCTCAGCGCAACGGGGCGACCGTCGTGATCCCCGACGAGCCCGGACACTCGATGTGCACGCCCCCGGAGACCCGGTGGGTCGACTTCACCGGCCTGCAGACCTCCTCGGTGCCCGTCCATCCCACGTCCGCCGGGCACGCTCATGTGGCCGGTCGGGTGCTGTCGGCACTCTCGCGATAGCGCCGACACCGGCCCACAAGAATAGAATTTGCTTAGTTGCCACAACTACCAACGGTGGGGATCGGGGATTGCAGACTGCGGTCATGTTCACTCCCCTACCCCGCCGCTCCGCCGGCGCACGCACCCTCACCACGACCCTCGCGCTGGCAGCCTCCCTCGCGCTGGCCGCCGCGCCCGTCGCGGCCGCGCAGTCGACCACCCAGACGGACGGCACGGTCGCCGTCGGCTCCCTCGGGTCCACGGCCGGGACCCCTGCCGGCGTCCGGGTCGCTCGGTGCCCTCGCCCAGCCCGCCTACGCGGACTACGTGGCCCTGGGCGACTCGTACGCGGCCTTCGGCGACCAGTCCGAGTTGGCCGACGGCGCCACCGCTCAGGCGTGCGGACGCAGCGTGACCAACTACGCCAACGTCCTCGACCCCAACCCCGCCGTGGGAGAGCTCACCGACGCCACTTGCGGGGGAGCCCAGATCCCCGATCTCACCGTGTCACAGCGCTCGGGCGTCCCGCCGCAGTTCGACGCGCTGGACCCGAGCACCGACCTGGTCACGCTGTCGATCGGCGGCAACGACGTCGGCTTCGGCACGATCGTCGCCTGCATCACCAAGCAGGGGCCGTTCGCCACCGTGCCGAACTGCCAGGCTGCGATCGGCACCACCATCGCGGCCGGCATCGAGGAGACCTTCGGCGAGGGCGGCGAGATCGACGACGTCTACGCGGCGATCGCGGACCGTGCGCCGGGCGCCACGGTGGTGGCCACCCAGTACCTTCCGCTCATGCCGGCCGAGGGCGGGAGCTGCACGTTCACCAACCAGCTCAACCCCGCCGACGTGCAGTGGGCCCGCGAGGTGGCCGAGGCCATCAACGACGCGGTCGACGCCGCCGCCCGGCGCAACGGCCACGTCTCGGTGCTGCCCACCTCCGACGTCGACCGCAGCGCCTGCGCGCCGGCGGACCAGCGCTGGACCGACTTCCTCGGGGGCGCACCGACCAACGCGGCCGCGTTCCACCCCACCGCCCTCGGCCAGCAGGCCATGGCCGACGCCATCGCCGCGGCGATCTGACACCGCTACTCCCGGCGCCCCCGCTACTCCCGACACAGCCGCCCCCGGCGATGAACGCCGGCGTGAACTGAGGCTCGCGCGCGTGTTCATCGCCGGGGGCGGCTGTGTGTCAGCTCATCCCTCGAACAACCCCTGTCCGACGTAGCCGCCCTCTGGCGCGCCGGGCGGGAGCGCGAACACCGCCGACCCGATCGGGATAGTCCATGTGTTGAGCGCGTCCTGCTCGGCGAGCCGCTGCTGGACCGGGATGTAGGTGCGCACCGGGTCGGCCTGGTACGCGGTGAAGATCAGGCCGCTGTCGCTGATCCGGCCCGGCTCCGGCGGGTCGTCGTAGTTGTACGGCCGCCGGAGCATGGCCTCACCACGATCGCGCTGCCGGGCCCGGGCCATGTGCGACTCCGGCGGGATCACCGGCAGACCGACGTCGTCAACGGCCTCGAAGTCGGCCGGGTCGTGCTCGTCGACCCCGGTCAGCGGCGCACCGGACTCGATCCGCCGGCCCATGCTCAGCTCGCGGGAGGTGCGGTCGATCTCCTCCCACGTGTCCATGGTCATGCGGATGCGGCGCAGCACCAGCGAGGACCCGCCCCGCATCCACCGCTGGGTCTGCCCGTCCGCGGACCTGCCGTCGGAGAACAGGACCCGGTCGAAGTCCACGTCGTCGGGCCCGGGGTTCACGGTTCCGTCGATCTGACCGAACAGGTTCCGCTGCGTGCGGCCGGTCGGGTCGGTGCCCACGGCCTTGCGGAACCCCCGCTGCGCCCACTTCTGCTCGGCCACGCCTCGCACACCGGACGCGAGGATCCGGGCGGCGTGCGAGACGACGAGCGGGTCGTCGGCGCAGATCTGGAGCAGCAGATCGCCTCCCGACCACCGGTCCTCGAGCTGGTCGATCTGCGGGAACGCCGGCAACTGCCGTAACCACGACGGCCGCTTCTCCGGCATGCGGACCGCGTCGAACAGCCCCGGACCGAACCCGATGGTGACCGTCAACCGCGCCGGGTCCCGGGCGAGTTCGGGTTCGAGGTCGGCCAGTCCGCCGCGGCCGGAGGTGAGCCGGGCGGCGTCCTGTGACCACGCCCGCAGGACACCCTGGACCTCGGCGCGGGTGGCCCCCGCCGCGAGGTCGAACCCGAGGAAGGCGGCGTGCGCCTGC
>NZ_JAALEF010000513.1:0-1717 GCF_014145245.1 Dietzia sp. B44
ACCCACGCTCAGATGCGAAGAGCCCGAATACGCCGCATCGAGAGGGCAACGAACGCCGGCGCCGTAAGGCGCATGCATCGTTGCGACCCATTCCCGTTTCGAGAGCTGGTCAAAGTCCTCCGTGAGCCTCCGCCGAACCACAGCGCGCCTCGGCCCTCAGGACGACGCCGACCTCGCCTCACGAGTCACAAAAGGAGACTGCCCACATGAACATCGAGCTGCAGGGCAAGCGACTAAAACTCATGCCGGATATCGGCCCCCGGTGGGGACTTTGGTCATCCACACCTAAGTTTTCGGCCGACTACGTGCAATCTGGTGGACTCGTTCCACAGAACTTTGGACTAAGCGCCGAGCTCACGCAAGCCCTTCGAGAATGGAATGACGTGTTCATTGAACATTTCACGGTCAGCTTCGATCCGGTCCAGTACGGATGGACCGGAGAAATCGATGTGCAGGCTTGGATGAGAGACGGAGGAGTGATCGCCGAAATGCTGGCACTCGAACTGCCTGAATACTCGATCGAGACGAGGTTTCATCACTACGCTGAGTATCCGCATCTAGGCTGACACTTCGCGGCGCTCAACAAGGGCGCCCGCGCTCAATTGCCAAAGAACGCCCCTGCGAACCCGACCACCAGTGCAGCCACAACGCCGACGGCGACACCGGTGGTCACTGCGTCCAGGGTGGGGCCATGTCTCACCAGAACGCCCGCACCGGCCCCCGCCAGGCCGATCACGAAAAATCCGATGAAGAACGAGAACAGTGTCATGAAGGCGACCATTGTCAATGCAGCAGCGTAGACAGAGTTAACGTCACCGCCGCCGATACCGACAAGAGCAATCGGGAACTTCCACACCAGAGCCATCACACCCGCCGCTACCGGCGCCGTGACAACCGCGAACCCTGCACTGATCCAGGCGTTCCGGCCCGACGCTTTCTCCATCACCCGAAGGTAACCCCCCCAACTGTGCTGCCATCGCCTTTCGCCGAAGACTTCAGCGAAGAGAGAAGACGCCGATGAATCTTCGACTGGCAATCTGGAACTCGTCCGCTGATGGACACGGTCGCGTGTGGGCGATTCTCTAACGCCCTCAAAGGGAATGGCGGGGGCGTTTGCCGTGGCGGAAACGCCGCTCGCCTCTGGGAATCCAGCCTAGTCTCAGTTATCCCAGCATTCTTCTGCCAAACGGCTCAAATCTTGCCGAACTCATCTTCCGGGAAGTAGAGGTAGGCGCTGACGAAAGCGATAATCCCGATCACGCCTACGGAGATAAAGCCATCGCCCGTCACCTTTGCGATTACTGCACCGGTCGCAGATGCTACCGCAATCGTTACGCATGTAGCTGCGCTGAACGCAATCCTCCAATACTGCGTTCTGACTCGTCTTGAGCATCTCCTGGCGATCGCGATCACTACTTGTCCGGACATCACGGCCAAGAATCCCAAAACCAACGCGAAAGGAAAGGAAACCACTATCCCGAGTATCGCTCCGATAAGCATCGATATCACGTCAGGTGCAGAAAAATGCCCAGCGATATAAGCTCCATAGGCCCCCGCAAAGAACACTGGAACTGCAAAGGCTCGCCAACTCCAGGTTAGATCGAGAAGCCTCATGCGACTTACGCTAGTGCAATGGGGCGCAACTGGAGAGCCTTTTGCCTACGTTTTGGGAAGGCGCGAACTGGTGTTTTACGGGCTCTTCGCATCTGAGCGTGGG
>NZ_JAALEF010000052.1:0-15982 GCF_014145245.1 Dietzia sp. B44
AGCCCGCGACGCGGCCGCGCAGGCCGAGGAGCGGAGAGCCAGGCGCGAGCGGTTCGAGGACGCCGTCGCGAGGGCCGGCCTCGACCCGGTCGGCGATGCCGCCGGATTCGCGGACCTCGCCGTCCAGGTCGGTCGGGCGCAGGCAGAGATCGAGACGCAGATCGCCGAGCTCAAGGAGCGGTATGACGCGCTGGTCCTCGGGCACGGCGAGGAGAAGTCGCAGCTCCGCGAGGTGCAGGAAGAGCTGGCCAGCCTCGCGACCCGCCGCAGCAACCTGCCGACCGAACAACTCCAGGTGCGGTCCGCCCTCTGCGCCGAACTCGGAGTTCCGGAGGAGGAGCTCCCGTTCGCCGGCGAGCTCCTGGACGTGTCCGAAGAGCACGCGCAGTGGCGGGGAGCCGCCGAGCGGGTGCTGCGCGGATTCGCGGTCTCGCTGCTGGTGCCACAGCGGTACTACGCGGATGTCGCCGAATGGGTCAACGCCCGCCGGCTGACCGCCCGGCGCTCCGACGGTCGCGAGATGGGGGTCCGCCTGACCTACGAGCGGGTTCCGGAGCGCCACCTGCCCTTGCAGCGCCCCCATTCCGACGGACTGCTGCTCGCCGACACGGTGGAGATCGCCGACACACCGCTGCGCGGGTACCTGAGCAAGGAGTTGTTCGCCCGGGCGGACCATCTCTGCGCCACCACGGTGGAGGAGTTCCGGCACGCCGAGCGGGCGGTGACTCGCGAGGGCCAGGTGCGGTCCAGAAACCATCACGTCAAGGACGACCGGCGGTCCGCGGCCGATCCCCGCGGCTGGGTGCTGGGCTGGCGCAACGAGCAGAAGATCGCCGCACTGCAGGAGCGGCGCGGCGACCTCACCCGATCAGTGGAGCGGCTCGCCGCCCAACTCGAATCGGTGTCGCGGGAGCAGAACGAGGTGGGGGAGCGGCGCACCGCACTCTCGCGGGTGGCGGACTATCCCTCGTGGCGCGATCTCGACTGGGAGGACGCCCGATCGCGGGCGGACGCCGCCGATGCCGAGCGCCGTCGCCTGCTCGAGGGCAGTAGTGAACTGGCCGAGATCGACAGACGCGTGGCGGAGGTCGACACACGAGTGAACGAGCTCAGCCAGACCAAGGACACTCTCGGCGAGGCGAAGGGCAGTGGAGAAAGCCGCATCGCCCAGGAGAGCAGTCAGATCGACCGCGACCGGCGCAGCCTCGACGAGCTGACGGCGGACATCCGCGCAGCAGCGGCGGACATCTACCCCAGACTCCGGACACGACAGGGCCGCGCGGGGTCGACGACCGCGGATCAAGCCGAACTCCACGAACGACGACTGTCTGACGAAATCGACAAGGAGACCGGCCAGACCCAGCGCGAACTCAACGGCTACACCACCAGTTTGCAGCAGGGTATGGCGGAGATCCGGCGACGCTGGCCGGAGCAGACCACCGAGATGGACGCCTCGGTCGACGCGCGCGGGGAGTACATCCGCTTCCACGCGCAGGTGGCCCAGGACGATCTGCCGCGCTTCATCGCGGAGTTCGAGGAGCAGCTCAAGAAGAACGCCATCCGCGAACTCGCCGGCTTCCACAACTGGCTGCAGCGCCAGGCCGACGACATCCAACAGAAGATCGAGAAGATCAACGAGGCTCTCGGCGCGATCGACTTCAATCCCGGACGCTACGTGCGCCTGGATCGGGAGAACACGGTCAACCAGGATGTGCGGGAGTTCCGATCCGACCTGCGAGCGGTCACCGACGACACCCTCGGCGGCGACGACCGCTACTCCGAGCAGCGGTACCAAGAGGTGCGGGCGATCCTCGAGCGACTCCGCGGCCGGGAGGGCCACAGCGAGACTGACAAGACGTGGCGGGCGCGAGTCACGGACGTGCGCAACTGGTACACCTTCTCCGCCTCGGAGCGCGACCGCGAGACCAACGAGGAGTGGGAGCACTACCGCGATTCGGACGGCAAATCGGGCGGACAGAAGGAGAAGCTCGCCTACACCATCCTCGCGGCGTCGCTGGCGTACCAGTTCGGCCTGGAGTGGGGCGCGGAGAAGGCCCGTGACTTCCGCTTCGCCGTGATCGACGAGGCGTTCGGCCGGGGCTCCGACGCCTCCACCCGGTACGCCCTCGAGCTGTTCGCCAAGCTCGGCATCCAGCTGCTGATCGTCACGCCCCTGCAGAAAGTGCACGTGATCGCACCGTACGTGCGCTCCATCGGGTATGTGGACAATGTCGAGGGCAGGAATTCGAGGCTCGTCATGATGTCCACAGAGGAGTACCACCGCCAGCGCGGCGGAGAGTGATGGTCGCCGGCGCGCGGAAGTGGGCCACGCCGGAGGCGGTCCGCGAGAAAGTGCACAGGCGGTGGGTCGACGGCACCTTGCTCCGGGGTTTCGCCCGCGGGGAGACGCTCACTCCACTCGAGATCCCACTCGGAGGTCCGAGAACGTCCGAGCTCGGTGAGCGCTTCGGCGAGGTGCAGGAGTGGATGGCCGCACTCGAGGCCGGCAGTCGCGACGGCAGCCGATACACGCTGAGGTACACGGCGGTAGGCGGCCGGAAATTCGGACGCAATCAGATTCCCACTCATGCCGTGGTGACCCGGTTCGACCAAGCATGGGAACTGCTCGGAGTCCGGACGCAGGTGGTGAGCTTCGAACAGATGCTGGCAGCGGCCCCGGATACGCCGGTGCGGGACTGGCTGCTCGCCAGACCCGTCGCCGCGCTCGACCATGCACAGGAGTGGCCGCAGATCCTCGCGGCGTACAGCTGGCTCGAAGACGCCCGCGGGACGGGCAGGTACCTGCGGCAGATCGATGCCCCGGGAGTGGACACCAAGGTCGTCGAGAGTCATCGGACAGTTCTCGCAGGGCTCCTCGGAGTCTCACGCAACGCCACCTCGTTTCTCCACGACCTTGGCCTGCGCACCAAGCCCGAGTACGTCCGGTTCCGTATGGCGGGCAGCGTCGCGCCGATGTCGGTCACCGAACTGTCCGTGCGACCGGAGGAACTCGACGGACTTGGCATGTCCTTCACCACGGCCGTGATCGTGGAGAACGAGGTCACCTACCTCACGCTGCCCGTCCCGGACGACGGAGTGCTGATCTGGGGGAAGGGATTCGACGTGGCCCGCCTCGGCCGCTGGGACGCGCTTCGAGTGGCCGACGTGCACTATTGGGGCGACCTCGACACACACGGCTTCGCCATCCTCCATCGCCTGCGCACGCACCTGCCGCGGGTGCGGTCCTTCCTCATGGACCTCGAGACCCTCCACGCGCACCCTCAACGTTGGGGACAGGAGGCCTCACCCACCAGCGCGAGACTCGATCGACTGACGGCGGCGGAGGCGGCGGTCTACGACGACCTGGTCTCCGACCGCTTCGCCGAACGAGTGAGGCTGGAGCAGGAGCGGATCGACTGGGCCTGGGTACTGGAACGCCTGCCCTGCCGGACAGGTGGCACATGAACGCCACTCGATCGTGTGCACCACTGGTCGAAAACCCAACACCTCGTCGTCACTAGACACTCGCCTTCCTGACCGGCACATACGCGCGGCGCCGGTCGTTCCCGCTGCCGGTCGGTCGGAACCGTCCCGGTGTGCGAGGTGCCGGTAGCCTAAAAGCTATGGGTGTCGCTGCCACGAACGCCACATACGACCTGCCGGAAGAGCAGGCCGTGCTCGACGTGCTGCGTTCTTTCGGCGTACGGCGGGCTCGGCTGTTCGGAAGTGCGGCCCGCCGCGAGTTGACGCCCACGAGCGACATCGACCTGCTCGTCGAGATGGACGGTCCGGTCGACTACGGGGCGATATTCCGGCTGTCCGAGGCTCTGGAGAGGGTTGCGGGCCGACCATTCGACGTCCTCACGTCGATCAAGGCACCGTTCCGGCCGTTCGTGGAGCCTGAACTGGTCGAGCTCGCGTTATGAAATCCCCGATCCCGTACCTCGACATGGCGGTCGCCGCTGCTCAGAGGGCTGCCGGTTACGCCCCTGCGTCTGAGGTCGAGTTTCTCGCCTCGCCGATGGCTCAGGACGCGATCTGCATGCGGCTGCAAGAGGTGGGGGAGAACCTCTCCAAGATCCGTCGGCACTGTCCGGACTTTTACTCAGCTCACCAGTCCGAGGGTTGGCATCGCCTGATCGGCCTGCGCAACGTGATCTCACACGGCTACGCCGAAGTTGACCTGCGCGTTGTGTGGACGATCATCGATGTGCATCTGGGTCCCCTAGCCGAGGAGTTGAAGGCTCTGTTGGCCACGTCGTGACCCCGGGTCGCCGTCATGCCCCACAGGCGGTCGGTATGCGGCCCGGCCAGGCTTGATACGAAAGCCGAGTGATCCGCCAGGCTTACGAGAGTGGCCACCTCGTCGTCGTCATCTAGGACTTCGATTCGGAAGTGGGAGTTTACACCTCGCCCGTTTGACCATCCATATGAACGGCCAGTACAATACGCCCCTCCGGACGGCGGGGGTGGCTCGGCGGCTGGGGTGCAACAGTCTGCTGATTGGGGAGAATCGGTCTCATTGGTCAGGCCAAGACGACCGATGTGGAATGGATCGGCCGGTCTCGTCAGCGCGACCGCCGACAGGGCCGTTGTTCAGATCGAGTCTTCGGCGCCGGGCTCGGCACAGAGCAGGAAATGCGCCACGATCAGCGGCGCGATGACGAACAGTGCGCCCCAGCCCGTTGTCGCCACGGGACCCAGTTGTCCCACCACAAGCCGGTGTCGCGAAGGTAGTTCGGTCTGTGCCAGCGCTGTGACAAGAACACGTCCGGTATTCGCTGCTGCGGGTACTCCGAATGGGGACGGTGCGGTCGGGCTATCCCAGCGCAGCCCACTCACTCTTGGGTAGGTTGGTGATCCACCAGCCCGCGCCCCAACCCAGGAGGCAACCTCAGCGTGCAGATTCCCACCGCAGAATCGATGACCGGCGACGCGAATACGAGTCCGCAGACGACTCACGACCCCAACGAGACACGACGCGACCCTTCCAAGGGCTACGTGGCGCTACTCGGATGGGCGCCGAACGCGGTCGACGCGGTGGATAAATTCGATCGCCGCTACGTCGTGGTGGCCCCGGAGTGGGCGGCGGACTACTGCAGGCAGCACAACATCCCGTTTGTCCCGTGGGACTTCGAGCGACTCAACGACCGCTCCATGGAGATCGCCGAGACGCTCAAGGACATGGGCGTCGACGTGGCGATCCCGCTGTTCGAGGAGACCGTCGAGTGGGCGGGCGCGATCAACTCCATGCTTATGGACAACCCCACGCTGTACGGCCAGGCGCTGCTGCTGCGCGACAAGGCGCTGATGAAGCGCCGCGCCCAGCTCGGCGGGATCCGCGTGGGGATCTTCGAGGAGGCCCACGAGCGCGACGACGTGATCCGCTTTCTCAAGCGCGTCAACCAGACGCTGCTCAAGCTCGACGGCGACCCCAACGACCCGATCCACCTCAAGGCCTTCGACAAGGCCGGCTGCCTGGGCCACCGGGTCATCCGCACCCCGGACGAGGTCGACACGATTCCCGACGAGGAGTTCCCGGTCCTCATGGAGTCCCACCTGGACGGCTGGGAATTCGCCGTGGAGGCCTGGGTGCACAACGGCAAGATCGTCTTCCTCAACATCTCCGAGTACGTCACGCTCGGCTACTCGGTGTTCGTGCCGGCCTCGCCGGAACTCGAGAAGTACCGGCCGGAGATCACGCGGCAGATCGAGAAGCTCATCAAGACCTTCGACATCAAGTTCGGGTTCGTGCACCCCGAGTACTTCGTCACCAGCGACGGCGAGATGTACTTCGGCGAGGTGGCCTACCGCCCGCCGGGGTTCAAGGTCTTCGAACTGCTCGAGCGGGCCTACGGCTTCAACGCCTACCAGGGCCTGGTGCTGGCGTTCGACCCCAAGACCACCGAGGAGGAGATCACCGCCTTCTTCCCGCGCGAGGTGGTCGACGCCACCGGTCACGCCGGCTGCTTTGGCGTCTACCCGCGGCGCCGGGTGGTCTCCACGCTCGAGATCCCGGAGGAGACCGAGGACCACGAGTACTTCGAGTCCCACGAACTCACCGCACCCGTGGAGGAGACCGTCACCTAGCGCACCGCGTTCGGCACCCACTGGGGGCTGATCTACTTCTTCGGCGACGACGCCTACGAGATGCGCACGCTGCTGGCGCGCCAAGAGGAGCTCGACTTCTACGTGTGACCGATCGTGCGAGAGGTCGGCGTGGGTACGGTACCGGGGGCGGTCGACGCCGCCGGGAGATCTGGAGAGTGAACCCAAGTGGCTAACGATGCGTCCGACGCGACGCGAGTACTCGACAAGCGGGTGGCCTCTCTCGTCGACGCGACAAGGGCCCTCGCCGACGCCGGGGATGTGGGCAAGTCCACGCCGAAGCGGCGCGTGCTCGACGGCCTGCGCCTGGTCCTGCTCCAGGACGGTGGCGCGCGGGCCGTGCAGTCGATGGCACAGGAGCTCGAGTCCGCCGGACTGTACGAGGGGACGGACTGGGCGTCACCGAGCTCACTGGTCCCGGCGCTGAGCACCGGGTCGCTCCGCAGCCCCAACGCCGACACGGCGGTGATGGAGATCGTCAGCGACCTCCGCCTGGTGGCGGTAGCCAAGGGGGAGTACGCGCACCCCGACGTGTCGGCGGAGGAGGCTCTGCAGCACCTCAAGGAGGTCCTGGCCGCCAACGCCTCGCTGCTGTTCACCGCAGCCACCGAGGCGGAGCGGGTGCAGCAGGGCCGGATGGCCAAGGTGACCCGCACGTCGCTGACGCACATTGCCGAGTCGATCGGCTACGACACCGTCCTCGACCAACTGGTCGAGGAGATCTGGCGGATCCTGCGGCAACGCCCGATCCAGGTCGACCACATCAAGGAGACCATCACCCAGATCGCCGTCGCGCGCCACGACCCCGAGGTGGACACCAGCACCGGCGGGTTCGGCGTCGACCGGCTGATCAGCAGCATCTACGGCACCACCGAGGCGAGCCGGGAAGACCCCGGGGTGGACATCTACCGCTCCCGCCTGGAGTCGATGGACGAGGGGGCCCTGCAGTACGAGGCCGCCGGCTTCGCGCGGTCGATGCACGACACGGGACTGGTCTCGGCGTACCACCCCGTCCTGCTGCGGTTCCTGCGCGAGAAGGGCAGCTTCCTGCTCAGCGAGGCGCTCGGCCTGTCGAGCACCGGCCGCGAGAGCCTGCTGTGCTTCCACGGCCTCGTCGACGCGCTGATCGACGCGGCTGTCCACCCCGAGACCGCGCAGTCGGTCTACGGACTGGCGTTGCTGCTCGAGCGCGGGATCCTGTTCCAGCCGGCCGTCGCGCCCGCACTGTGGCGGCTGTTGGCCCTGCCCCTGTCGGACTACGCGAACGAGCGCCTGGCGCTGGCCTACGGCCCGGAGCATCCGGGGAGGATCTGGCTGCTGTCCGGGACGCTGTCCATGCTGGGCCAGCCCCTGGGCGTGGGGCAGGGTGACAACCCGACCTGCCAGTCCGCCCGCGCGCTGTCCATGTGGGCGTACAACGACCCCGACTACCTGCTGCAGACCATCGCCTGGGCGGCGCGGGACAACGAGGTGGTCATGCACTTCGAGGGCCGCCCACTGTCCTCCCGCGAGCTCGAGGCGGGCCTGGCGGAGACGCTCCCCCTCGACCTGGACCCGGTCTCCCTGCTCGTCGTGCCGCACCTGGACCGGATCTACGCCGAGATGGGCCGGCTCTGTGCCGACCGAAAGGGAGACCCCCACCGCTGGGTCAACCCCGAGTTCCACGGCTGGTGGGCCGCGCGGGGATTCCGCATCAACGTGGACGTGGAGTCCGGCAGGCTGACCGGGCTCGAGGACTTCCTGCGGCACTTCTACGGCAGCTACCACCCGTTCCACAACGGCAACCAGCCGCTGATCCACCCTCAGCCCGCCGGCGTGGCCGTGACCGACAGCTCCGCGCGGTTCGTGGGCTGGCACGCCATCACGATCCTGCGGGTGGCGCTGGATCCGGACGAGACCATGCGCGTCTACTTCTTCAACCCCAACAACGACAGTGGCCAGGACTGGGGCAACGGGGTGGTGGTGAGCACCGCCGGCCACGGGGAACGCTTCGGCGAGTCGTCGCTGCCGTTCGAGGAGTTCGCCTCGCGGCTCTACATCTTCCACTTCGACACCCTCGAGCCCGGCGAGACCGGGTCGGTGACGGCGGAGGAGATCGCCCGGGTGACCGACCTGATCCGCTTGAGCTGGGGCGCGGATCGGCTGCCGGAGCTCTGAGCCAGCCTCGGCTCTGACGCGAGCCCCCTGGCGTCGGCCCTCTCTTCGCGAGCCCCCCGCGACGTGTGCGGCGTCTTCAGTCCATTCCGGGCGCGCGAGTCGCGGGAGGGCGTGCACTCGGAATGCGTACTTAAGAGAGGCAGAGGATCTGCGCGGCTGAGGGCGGCTGTGGCCCATCGGTAATGATTAGAGTCAAGCCGAAGGTAAGAGAGCATGTTCCTGCGTCCTAATTTGTGATACGTTTTCGGAGTGAAGGTCGTGATCTACGCCTCCGCGCGCCGACACGGCATCACAGACGCGGAGATCAGGGCCGTCCTCGAGCATCCGATCGTTCGATATCGACTAGCTCCACGCACGGGGCCTCAGGCGAAGTTGCTTCGTATGGTCGGAGACCCGGACGGCGGAGCTCTGATTGAGGTCGTGGTCGACCGGGTGGGCGGAGAGGAGCTACACGTGTTTCACGCGATGCTTCTGACCGCGGCAGTGGCGCGCGAAGTGCTCGAGGCCACCGGAGGGAACCTTGACTTGTCCGACGGCGTCAGCCGTAGTCAGAGGACGCAGCGGGAGAAACGATGAGCGAGACAGGTGATCGTGAAGCGCATTATGCGCGTCTCGCGGACGCCGTAGAGGCTGGCGAGTACGACGTGATCGATTCCCCGGCGGAAGTCCGCCCGGACTACCGTCACGGTCGGCCCCGGCGAGGGGATGCGGTCGAGGAGACCCGTCCGCTCGCTGTTCGACTCACTGAGTCCGATCGGCGCCGTCTGGCCGACTATGCCGACCGGACAGGGCAGCCGATGAGCGCCGTCATCCGGGCGGCCATCGATGAGTACCTCGGTAGGCACCCGGCCGCCTAGCGTGCTGCCGGAGATCTAAACCCGACGCGCCGCCCGCGGCGTACTCCGGC
This sequence comes from Dietzia sp. B44, assembly GCF_014145245.1. Lineage (NCBI taxonomy): Bacteria > Bacillati > Actinomycetota > Actinomycetes > Mycobacteriales > Dietziaceae > Dietzia > Dietzia sp. B44. Next base: position 9,173 of record NZ_JAALEF010000052.1, read on the forward strand.
AGGGTGCGCGTCTCCACTTCGCCACGTCGGGCGGTGCCGATCCCGGTCATGCGTCGATTGTGCCCCACCGGCCCACCCGCCCCAGTAATGGTGGTCACATCAGCAAAGCCTGTCGAACTTCCTGCAGTACAGTGCGAGGGTTCCCGTGCGCGCCGTCAGGCCTCGCCGGGCTTCCCACTTTGTTTCGCCCCGTAATGTCTAAGGATTCCCGTGACGACTGAGTCATCCGCCGCTGCTTTCTCTCCAGCCCAGCCCGACCCCGCCCTCGGCTCCGCGCCGCTGCCCGCCGCCACCAAGCGGCTGATCGCGCTGCTCGTGGCCGCGGCGTTCGTGGTGATCCTCAACGAGACCATCATGTCGGTCGCGATCCCCGAGCTGATGGGGGAGTTCGCCGTCACCGCCGCCACCGCGCAGTGGCTCACCACGGCGTTCATGCTCACCATGGCCGTGGTCATCCCGTTCACCGGGTGGATGCTCATGCGGTTGCCGCTGCGGACGGTGTTCATCATCGCCATGACCACCTTCACCCTCGGCACCCTGCTGGCCTCGCTGGCGCCGGTGTTCCCGATCCTGGTCGCCGGCCGGGTGGTGCAGGCCGTGGGCACCGCGATCATGATCCCGCTGCTCATGACCACCGTGCTCAACGTGGTGCCCGCGGACCGTCGCGGCCGCACCATGGGCGTCATCTCCATCGTGATCGCCGTGGCCCCGGCCATCGGCCCGACCGTCGGCGGCCTGGTGCTCGACGTGCTGAGCTGGCGCTGGATGTTCTGGTGCGTCCTGCCCATCGGTGTGCTCGCGCTGGTGGCCGGCGCCACGCTGATCCGCAACGTCACCGCCACCCGCGCGATCCCGCTCGACATCTTCTCCGGCGTCCTCTCGGCCGTCGGCTTCGCTGGCCTGATCTTCGGCCTGAGCTCCTTCGGTGAGGCGGCCAACGACAACGCGCTGGTGTCCCCGTGGGTGCCCGTGCTCGTGGGCGTGGCCGCGCTGTCGGTGTTCGTGTGGCGTCAGCTCGCGCTCAAGGACTACGCGCTTCTCGACGTGCGGGCCTTCACCTTCCGCACCTTCACCGTCAGCCTCTCGCTGATGCTGCTGTCCATGATGGCGCTGTTCGGCACCCTGATCCTGCTGCCGCTGTACATGCAGCAGGTCCTGGGCACCACCACCCTCGAGTCCGGCCTGGCGTTGCTGCCCGGTGGCCTGCTCATGGGCGTGCTCGGCTGGTTCGTGGGTCGGCTCTTCGACCGCATCGGCCCGCGCCCGCTGATCATCCCGGGCTCGATCCTGGCCGCCGCCGGCCTGTGGGGCATGTACGTCTCATTCTCCGCCGAGTCGTCGCTGGCGATCGTGGTGGTGTGGCACATGATCCTCAGCGTGGGCCTGGCGCTGCTGTTCTCGCCGCTGCTCACCTCGGCGCTCGGCTCGCTCCCGCCGCACCTGTACTCGCACGGCTCCGCGCTGCTCAACACGCTGCAGCAGGTCGCCGCGGCCGCCGGCACCGCCCTGTTCATCACGGTGATGACGCTGGGCATCGTGGCCGGGGCCGAGTCCGGTGAGGGTGACGTGGCCGCGCAGATGACCGGCGTCCACAACGCGCTGCTGGTGGGCGCGATCATCTCGCTGATCACCGTGGTGGGCGCGTGGTTCGTCCGCAACACCGCGCAGACCGAGGGGCCTGCGGTGGCGCCGATGGCCGAGGAGCCGGTCGCTTCGTAACCGTCCGGGCACCTCGGCAGCACCAGCCCGGGCGCCCCGGCCGGTCGACACCCTCGGCGGCGTCGAGTGCCCTATCGCGCGAGCACCATGAGCGCACTCCGTGTGCAGCAGGTACGCCGCCCGGTGCAGCGCGACGACCGTCTTGCCCGTCCCCGGGCCGCCGTCCACCACGAGTGCGCCCGAGGAGTCGGCGCGGATGATCGCGTCCTGGTCGGCCTGGATGGTGGCCAGCACGTCGTGCATCCGGCCGGTCCTCACCCGGCCGAGGCTCGCGACGAACGCCGATTGGTCGTCCAGGGCGGTGCGGGTGCCAGCCTCGTCGTCGTCGTCAAGAACCTCGTCCCAGTAGTCGACGATGCGCCCGCCCGACCACCTGTACCTCCGCCGGTACGCCACGCCCATCGGCCGGGCGAGCGTCGCGGCGAAGAACGGCTCGGCGGCCGGCGAGTGCCAGTCCACCAGCAGGGGGGTGCCGGTCGGGTCGATCAGCCCGATGCGGCCCACGTAGACCGGATCGGCGCCCCTGGTGAAGGCGACGTGCCCGATGCACAGGTCCAACCCGAAGCGCCGCAGGGTGGTGAGTTCGGCGACGAGGCGGCGGATGTCCGCATCGCGGTCGATGGTCTGGGCGCCGGTACCGGCCGGGTCGCGGCGACGGGCGCCCAGGCGGGCCGACAGGTCGGCGACCCGCTGCGCGAGGCAGTCCGCGATCGCCGAGAACTGCTGTTCGTCGGCGGCGATCAGGGCCGGATCGGCCTTGCTCCGAAGGTGGTCGGGGAGAGCGAAAATGCTGGTCGGCAGGGGTGGCATCGCGCTAGTGTGCGCCCCCACCGGGGTCTTGCGGCAAGACCCCCCACCAGCTATATCTTGAAAGGGGCACAGGGAACGTCGGCCCGACCCGAGGCTCCCGCCCTCGCGCCACAGTGACCCACGTCATATCCTCAGAGCGTGAAGGTTGATCTGACGGTCCTGGCCATCCCCGGTTTCATCGCGGCGATGGCGGCCGAATACGCATGGCAGTCCCGCAATCCGGCGGAAGGGGAGCGGGCCGGCGACTACGAGTTCGCCGACACCATGGCCAGCCTGTCGATGGGCGTGGGCAGTCTGGTGGCTCCGTACGTGGCGGACACGCTGCTCGCCCCCGTCACCCCGCGCACCGGCCGGTACGCCAAGGCGCTGATGGGCCTGTCCCTCGCGGCGGCGGCCGCAGCGACGGTGGGAGACGTGGTGCGGCGCACCCGGACCACCGGTCTGCTCAGGGCGGGCGCGTTGCCGTCGAGGGTGTCGTCATCCCTTTCGAGTCGAGCACCCCTGTCAAGCCAACCGCCCCTGTCAGGCCGGGCGAAGGGGAACGACGACGACGAGGTCCTCACCTCCGACCCGGATCCCGTCCCCGGGACCGCCCAGGTGCCGCCCGCGCTGCGACGCATCACCGGAGGGTCGGCGGTGACGTCGCTCGCCTCGGCGGTGGTGACGGTCTCGACGTTGTGGAGTGCGCAGACGGCCGGCAAGAGGCTCTTCCGCCTCTCCCCGCTTGATCTGGGCACGGGTCCGCTCGCCTACGCGGTGGCGATCCTGGGGTGGGACTTCATCTACTACTGGAACCACCGCTTCGATCACGAGAGCCGCTGGCTGTGGGCCATGCACGTGGTGCACCACTCCAGCGAGCGCTACAACCTCTCCACCGCACTGCGGCAGCCGGTGGCCGAGGCGCTGACGATCTACGTGCCGTACGGGCTGCTCTCGCTGCTGGGCGTGCGGCCGGCGCTCGTGCAGGACGCCCGCGCGATCAACCTGATCTACCAGTTCTGGGTCCACACCGAGGTGATCCGGTCGATCGGGCCGTTCGAGCGGGTCTTCAACTCACCCGCCCACCACCGAGTGCACCACGGCAGCAACCGCGAGTACCTGGACCGGAATCACGGCAGCATCCTCATCCTGTGGGACCGCCTGTTCGGCACCTTCGAGCCCGAGGGGCAGAAGGTCGTCTACGGGCTGACCACCAACATCGATACGTTCAACCCGGCGCGGATCGCCTCGCACGAGTGGATCGCGATCGCCCGAGACGTGTTCCGATCCGAGACCTGGAAGGACCGGGTCGGCTACCTGGTGCGCGGGCCGGGGTGGGCCGGGGCGCGGCGGGCGTGACGCCGCTGACCTGGGGTGCCCTGCACGGGCGGTCCAGGGCATCGCAGGTCAGCGAGCGGTCAGCCTAGCCCGCCACCAGGAACCAGGTTCCCAGTGCGCCCAAGGGTCACTGCCCGGTGATGACGACCCGGTTCCCGTCCGGATCGCTCAGCAGGAGGATCCGTGCGCTGCCACCCGGGACCGGGCCATCGTGGGCGATGCCGCTCGCGGTCAGCCGGGCCGCGGCGGCGTCGAGGTCGGTCTCGTCGAGGACGACGGTCGAGTGGCCTGCGCGCTCGGGCTCGGACCACACCTGTAGTCCGAAGGTGTCGCCCGGGTGCCATTCGCTGAGTCCGGGCATGGGCCGCAGGTCGGGGGCGCGATCGAACAACAGGGAGTACCACTGCTCGGCGCGGGCGATATCGCTGACAGTGCACTGGGCGAGGATGCGACGGATCATAAGGCGCTCTTCCGACGGTGGAGTGCGCTCACCGTAACAACTCGCGTCCCGTGCCAGCGTGAAGGCCGCCGCAGCGTAACGGGTCACCGGTAGGGTTCGATTTCGCGTGTAAGGCACCGCACCCGCACTGGTAAGGAGCGACATCGTGTTTCCCTCTGGCTCGATCGAGAATCCGCTGCGCTATCTCTTCGGCCCCGGGCCGGGTGAGGCGTCCTGTCTGGCCCTGACGCCCGAGTGCATGGGCCTGCTGCCGTATCTCGCGGCCCGGTTCGGCATGGGCTCCTGACGCACTGCGTCACGAGCGCGTCGCCCCGCCCGGCGATAACTAGAACCTGTTCTTGACACCCGTCAACCCCCGCGTATTCTCCTCAGGGTGACCACCCTCACCTCCTTCCCTCGTCTCCTGTCGCCCGGGCGTATCGGCCCCATGTCCACGGCCAACCGCATCGTGCTACCCGCCATGGACATGAACGTCTCGGAGGACGGTGAGATCGAGCAGCGGGAGATCGACCACTACGTCGCCCGCGCCGCCGGAGGTGCCGGGCTGATCATCACCGGCGCGTGCGCGATCGCCTTCCCGCACGGCGCCGCGTCGATGAAGGAACCGGGGCTCTCGGACGACAGGTTCCTCCCCGGGCTCACGGCCCTGGCGGACGCCGTCCACGCCGCGGGGTCGAAATTGTGTGTGCAGTCCACGCATCACGGCAAGGTCGCGCGGGTGGACATCGCGAACGACCGGCCGGTGATCGCCCCCAGCGCGCCCGATTACGACTACGACTACTCCGCGTTGGCCGACAGCACCCCCGACGAGCTCGGCAGGATGGGCGCCGCCACCGGTGGCAAGAAGACGGTCTACCGGGAAATGACCGGCGAGGACATCGCCTGGCTCGTCTCCACCTGGGCCGATGCCGCCGACCGCATCGCCCGGTCCGGAGCGGACGCGATCGAGATCCACGTGGCGCACGGCTACATCCTCGGGGTGTTCCTCAACCGCCGCGACAACCAGCGCACCGATGCGTACGGCGGGTCGCTGACCAACCGGGCGCGGTTGGCGTGCGAGGTCATCGCCGCGGTCAAGGAGCGGGTGGGGGACACGCTCGCGGTGTTGGTGCGGGTGTCCGGTGAGGAGTACGGCCAGGACGGCGGGTTGACGCTCGAGGAGGCCATCGAGGCCTCACGCATGTTCGAGCGCGCGGGCGCCGACGCCATCCATGTGACCGGGTGGGGCCGCAACCCCTTCGACAACTTCACCGACGGCCCCCTGCCGGACACCGTCGGCGCGTACCTGGACAACGCGGCGGCCATCAAGCAGGCCGTGTCGGTGCCGGTGATCGCGGTGGGCCGCATGCTGCCGGAGGTCGCGGAGAAGGCGATCGACGACGACAAGGTGGACTTCGCCGCCATGGGCCGGCAGTTGCTCGCCGATCCGGAGCTGCCCAACAAACTGGCCGCCGGCACACCCGAGCTGGTGCGACCGTGCATCAACTGCTACCTGTGCGTGGCCGAGAACTTCTTCGACGACACCCCCTTCTGCGCGGTCAATCCGGCGCTGGGCAACGAGAGGCTGCTGCCGCTGACTCCGGCGCCGGCCCGAACCCACGTCGTGGTGGTGGGCGCGGGTCCGGCCGGGCTGGAGGCCGCCCGCGTGTTGGCCGAACGCGGTCACCGCGTGACGGTGGTGGACAAGTCCGACCGGCTCGGCGGCACGATGTGGTTCTCCAGCCTCACGACTCCGGACAACGAGCCGCTCATCCGCTGGTTCGCCGCCGAGATCGATCGCCTGGGCATCGACGTCCGGCTGAACACCGAGGCGACGCTGGACTCCCTCCGTTCCCTGCAGCCCGACTGGGTGGTGGTGGCCACCGGGGCCGTGCGGCCCGCGCCGCAGATCCCCGGCGGGGACCTGCCGCACGTGCACACCGGCGACTCGCTGCGGGCCACCATGCTGGGCACGGCCACCGCCGACGAGGCCGGGCTGGCGCTGCGGGTGATCGGGAGGCTCGGCCGCCTGTCGGGCATCACCAAGCGACCAGCGTGGATTCGTTGCCTGACCAGGATCGCGCTCCCGATGGGCAAGGACGTGGTGGTGATCGGCGGTTCGCTGGTCGGACTGGAGCTGGCCGAGTTCTTGGCCGAGCGCGGTCGGCGCGTGACCCTGCTGCACGACGGTCAGCAGCTCGGACTGCCCCTGGCCATGCCGCGCCGGTGGACCGCCGTCCGCCACGCGCGCGAGCACGGGGTGGCGATCCACCGCCGGGTCACCGTCACCCGGATCACCGAGTCCGACGTGCAGTGGACCGACCGCAAGGGCAACGCCGCCTCGGCTCCGGCCGACATGGTGATCTATGCCGACGGCACCACTGCCTCCGCGCCCCTGGCCGACCAGCTGCGCGAGGCCGGCGTCGAGGTGGAGGTGATCGGCGACGCCGGAGAGGTGGGCTACATCCACGGCGCGATCCACTCGGCGTGGAAGGTCGCCACGGTCGGGTGAGCACGGTCGGGTG
>NZ_JAALEF010000514.1:0-2055 GCF_014145245.1 Dietzia sp. B44
GACCCCACGCTCAGATGCGAAGAGCCGTTTTACGTCCAGGGCGGCTCCGGGCGAGAAAAAACAAAGAGTAGAAGCGACTGTGTTCCGGTTTTCGGCGTCGCGCCAGTATCAACTTCCGCGTTATTGCGTTCTCGGCAGCGCTGTCCTCGCCGAGGTCAGAGAGCGCCCCTCGATGGGGAGGGCAGGAGCGATGACTAAGCGCCCATGGCGACCTCGGGCGACACGCATGGCACTTCCTGATCCACAGGGCCGCGGCGAGAAGCCGATCGTGTTAGCCACCCACGACTACATGCGACGCTTCCGCCAGGCCCAGACCGCCAGGACCGCACCGGTAGTAACACTCGCGGCCGAGACTGCGTTCAACCAGTTCAGAACTGTGAAGTAGTCGACCGGCGCTCCGTCGCCCTGCACATAGCGATTCGGACCGCTGCCAGGCGATGGCGTTGAGTCCGGCAAGAAACCCAAGATCATGACTCCCGCCGCTAGGCATGTGAACGGGAACACCACCCAGAACCACGGAAACCCTCGCAGCTGTCGCTCGAACGGCGAGAAAGCACCGCCGCCGCGATGCACAGAGCCACAAGCGTTCAACGCTCGCTACTCGCGATGGGTAGCTTTCCTGTGGGCTGATCGCTGGATCCGATGGAGATTTCATCGACGCGAAGGCCGGAACGTGCGTCAGGGTGAATCCAGCGCACTCGGCCCCGAGACCGCGGGTGCAGGTCGATAGTGTGACTCGGCCCGCCGGCATGCTCGACGGTGACGCGTCCCGCGGCGGTCCATGTGGTGCCGCCTTCTGGAGTGCTGGCGATGTTGGCTCGCTCGTCGCTGGCTCGTGCTCGCGCTCGCGCGATTGTGGGCACGTCGGTGACCGGAATCAGCTCATCTCCGACCACTTCGCGAGCGTGGACGCTGTCAGGGCCGGCACCTCGAAGCGCGCCGTATCGATCGGACAGCTGGGTCGCCAGTCCCGGGTAGGTGAGTACGAAGAGGCGGCTGTCGAGCTCGACGGTGTCGTCGCCGCCATCGGTCGAGACACGTTGCAGGGTCAACTCGGCCGGGCCATCTCGACTGCAGCGAACTACTTCGTCACCAACGGTAATCCAGCAACCATCCCGGTCAGCGTGAACTCTGCGCGTCCACATCGTGGTGGGAGGTTCGATTGCCAGCGGCAAGAGATACTCGGTGACGCGGCGCGGCCTGGGCGCGGTGTCGATGTGGATGAGGACGGGGTTGGTCCTGTCCATCACCCACACGTCGGACCCACAAACGGCTAACGCCCCAGCATCGAAGCTGCCAGGCGCGACCGGGACGTCGTCGAGATCGAGGTCCACGAGCATGCCGGTGGGACTAAACGGCTCGGTGACGGGGAGATTCTTCCAGTTGGGCCAGTAGTGGTCCGATTCGTGATTCAGTTCGCTGACCCGCTCGGTGCCCGGTACGCGATCCCGCCCACTTGCAGTGCTTTCGTACCGCTCCTCGACTAGCTGCAGTCGCCGAACCCTCCCCGTAGTGGTGTCGGGGTGTCCGGGGAGAGCTCGGACGAAGTCAAGGGTCAGGCGCCCGGCCAAGTGGACTCGCCCGGCGAAAGGTTCGTGGTGGAGCCATCGTGCAGTCCAGCCGTCGCCGGCGACCTGGAACGGCCACTGCAAGAAATTCTCGCGATCGAGGACCGGCGTCCTGCGGTACTCCGGGCGCACAGTGACGCGGTAGGTTTCAACTCCGGCATTGGAGTGGGCGACGTCTGACTCGAAGAGGAGGGAGAGATTGATGACATCACCCACTTCGAGCGGCGGGAGTGAACCGTCCACGAAGACGGCTCTGGAGACGAACACTGAGATCATGTGATCCGAGTCCACGGACGAGTCGGCTCGCCGTCGTTCGTCGCGAACTTCGGCGAAGCCGGACACTTCGACACGGAGATCGGCGACCAGTGCATCTCCGACACGTTCGGATTCCGCGGCCGCCTCAGCAGACTTCCATCCGGTCTCAGGGATGACATTTGACTCCCAGTGCTTCATCCACTCAGCTAGTGGGCATCTCCGTTAGTTCGTC
>NZ_JAALEF010000515.1:0-2307 GCF_014145245.1 Dietzia sp. B44
TCCGCGATCTGGATCGTGTTGAGCGCCGCGCCCTTGCGCAGGTTGTCGCCCGCCACCATGAGGTTCAGGCCCCTGTTGCCCTCGATCGACTGGTCCTGGCGGATGCGGCCCACCAGCGACTCGTCGATGCCCGCGGCGTCCAGCGGGGTCGGCACGTCCACGACCTTCACGCCGGCCGCCGAGGACAGCAGCTCGCGCGCCTGCTCCGGGGTGATGTCCCGCTCGAACTCGGCGTTGATGCTCAGCGTGTGACCGGTGAACACGGGCACGCGCACGCAGGTGCCGGCGACGCGCAGCTCCGGCAGCCCGAGGATCTTGCGCGACTCGTTGCGCAGCTTCTGCTCCTCGTCGGTCTCCTCGGACCCGTCGTCGATACTCCGTCTTCGCCCACTCAGACCCGCCACAACCCTCTCCCGCTTCCACGTTAGTTATCGGTCCATGTACCCCTCTCGGTACGCCCACGCGACGAGACTCGCCCCGGATTTCACCGGCAACCACATCCCCGTCGCAAGCAGGTCATCTACGACCCGCTCTGCATCGCCACGGTCGATATCGTCGAGGACGTGAAGTGCCTCGGTGGCGATCCACATCGAGTCCCGGGCCTCGACCATGCGCTCGACCGCCTGGCTGAGCGCCTCACGTTCGTCGATAATCGCGGTGCAGCTGTGCGCTTGCGCATATGCGATCACCGCGGCCTCACCGGCGTGCTCAGCAGCTGTCTCGGCTCCCATGTCGGACTGGATCGCCAGCTGCACTGCTCCCTCGTCGGAATCGAGGACGACGAGTTCGGTCCACTCACACTCCGCGATTGCCGGAATCCCGGAGTAGCGCTCGCGCGCCAACTCAACCTCGGCGTTCACCGCGTCCGGTATCAATATCACTCGCCCGCTGGGCGAGAGCCTTCGCAGTATCTCGCCGTGGCCTGCACGATGCCAGTGGGTGAACACACTCGTGTCCATGACCCATCGTTCAGGCATCTCCGTCGATCACCTCGAAGGGTGACTCGTCTCGTGGACGCAGCTCTGCGTCGCTGATTGATCCGCGCAGCATCTGCAGCGCTCGCTTACGTGTGAGTTTGGCATCTTCGTACCCGCGCACCACAGCGGCTGCAAATTGCGGGGACAGCCGCGGAGCGACGAGGTCGTCAGCGGGTAGCGGGACACCCACCGCCACAAAGTCCCCAGCAAATGGGACTTCCCGCGCGAGCGCCACACGCTCGCGCTCTTCGATCAGACCCACGTTCTTGAGCTGGTTGACCGTAGCCGTCCACGAGACCCGGTACTTGCCGGCGATGCGGATGGCGCGGCGGCGTGGGCTCTCCGTCGGGTAGTCACTCCACAACTTCGCCGCTCCCTCGCGGGGGATCAGGAAGTGAATAGCAACCGACTTGACCATCGTCTCGGAATCGGAGCTGTGTGCGTCATAGGCGTCGCCTACCAGCCAGTGCGCTAGTTCATGGGCGACCGTGACTCGCTTGCGCCCCTGCGGCTGCTCAGAATTGATCACCGCAGCGGCCACCGCCGTGTCGCTGTCCCCGTCGACGGTCACGCAGGCACCATCCGCCGACTCACCGTAGTTACCCACGAACACGTACATCCCGAGCCGCTCGCAGACCGAGAGAATATCGGGGATGGGCTCGTTGTCCAGCCCGGCCCGTCTGCGCGCCTCGTGGGCAACCCGCTCCGCGTCCTCATGACGGTCGGGCACCGCCGATTCGGGTCGGCGCACAGTCGAGATCAGTTCTTTGTGCATCAGCGATCGCATGTCGTCAGCTAGCAACTCGATTGCCTCGTCCATGCGCTCTGTGACTTCCGGGTCGAATCCGGCGTCGGTGCGGCGGCTGATCACCGCAGGCACTTCGTCCATCACGAACCACTGCAATGGCTTGTCGAGCGTCGCGGCGATGGCGAACATTTCCGTCGCCGAGACGCGTCGGGTTCCCGATTCCACCTTGCTGACCGAAGTGTGATCGAGCTGGCCCAACACTTCCGCAAGCTGCCGCTGCGACATGCCGGCAGCTACTCGCGCCTCCGCGATACGCCTACCGAGTGCCTTCGCGTCCATGCTTGCGATTCTGGCACATCAAGCAGCTGGCGTGTAGCGGCCACTCAGTGTGGAGTTCCGCGGCTCTCCCGCTCGCGACCGGCGCCGCCGCCCGATCAGCGTTACCGGGCGACGGCTCTCGTCAAGGGCTGCTGCGGAGCTCGTCATCGTCGTCCTACCGAACGGCTCCCCCCTCGGCTGACTACGTGACCAGCACCGGCGTTACTTGACCAGCAGCTCCGCGATCTGGATCGTGTTGAGCGC
>NZ_JAALEF010000053.1:0-15685 GCF_014145245.1 Dietzia sp. B44
ACGCCACTTGTTCAGCAGTCTCCTAGGACGCAATGAGCATCATCCGGCAGACAATCATCGACCGCATGCGGCGTCACAATGAGTCGCCGGAAGAGGCGGCCGCTTCATTGTCGGACGCTTTCAAATTGCAGATGACTGAACTGCAGCCCGTAGTGGAAGCGATTCGCCGAGAGGGAAGCCGGAACATGCTGCTGGCGACCCCCTCGGGGGTTATCGACACCCGCCTTGAAGCCGAGCTCGGTCTCGCGGGCTGGTACACGGGCCCCGAAGACGGAGATGAGTTTTGGCCCAAACTCCATCGTCAGATGGAGGAGGGCTCACTAAGAGAAGCCCTACCAGATATAGACAGGGCCTCGACCAAGGTCGTGGCTCTGTGTGCAGACCCGACTGTGAGACAGCTCAAGAAGCGAGGTCTCGTAGTTGGCTACGTCCAATCAGGCAAAACCGCCAACTACACGGCGGTCATGGCCAAGGCCGCTGACGCGGGATACCAGTTATTCATCGTCCTTGCCGGAATGCACAACAACCTGAGAAGACAAACTCAGATCCGACTTTCCAAGGACCTGATCGACCCGAACTGGGCGCCACTTACGGGCGAGGATGCCGATTTCGGAGTCGTACTGAATGGCTCGGCGATGCTCAGCAAAGGAACCAAGACCATCGCCGTAGTAAAGAAGAACCAAAGTCGTCTCCGCGCGCTCCGCAATTGGTTACGGGACATCCCCGAGGAGGTGAGAGCGAAAGTTCCGATCATGATCCTCGACGACGAGGCAGACCAGGCAACGCCAAACTCATCTACACGGGTCAATGAATACACAAGAATAAACCAACTCGTCCGGGAGATTTGGTCCGAAGTCAAGACAGGCACTTACCTGGGCTACACCGCCACGCCCTTTGCGAATGTCTTCATGGACCCATCGGATGACGACGAGCTCTACCCCTCGGATTTTATTATCGACCTCCCAAAGCCGGCTTCGTACTTCGGCGCAGAAATCATCTTCGGCCGAGAGCCGATAAACGACGAAGACACGCCCGACGACGGCCTCGACGTTGTTCGATTCGTCCCAGATGAGGACGCCGAAACCCTTAAGCCGCCGACGTCCGCCGCAGCGCGCGCTGGGTTCGACCCAGCCCTGCCTCAATCTCTGACAGACGCCGTAGTTTGGTTTCTTACCGCCTCAGCAATTCGCGCAACGAGGGGGCAGAAAGACAAGCACAGTTCGATGTTGGTCCACACCACACATTACACAGCCCCACACTTCGCCTTGAAGGCCTCACTCTCGGCACTTCTCGACAAACTAATCGATGCCTTCGCGAACGGCGAGACTGATGCCTTTCGGAACTCGTTCGAGAAAGAATCCACCGTCGTGTGCGATATCGCGACCCTTCCGACGCCAGATTGGGCGGATGTGAAACAGTCGTTGGGCCAAGTTTTGAAACGCGCAAGGGTCTTGGTGGACAATGGGCATTCCCAAGACCGATTGGATTACGACCGCGAGGACGAGCACGGCAACACGATCCCTGAGACTGTGATCGCGGTCGGGGGCGGCACTCTATCCCGAGGTCTGACACTCGAGGGACTGGTCGTCTCGTACTTCATTCGTACGTCAAATACCTATGACACCCTTCTCCAGATGGGCCGGTGGTTCGGCTTCCGCCCAGGATACGAAGACCTCCCACGGATTTGGATGCCCCAGTCGCTGGCCGAGGAATTCCGGTTCCTCGCCCTAGTTGAAGAAGAGATCCGAGAAGACATGCGTCGACTCGAGACAATGCAGGTGACTCCCAAGGAGATGGGGATACGAGTCCGACAGCACCCCGGCCGACTCGCAATCGTCTCCAAAAACAAAATGCAGCACGCCGATGTCGTCCGAGTATCGTTCTCGGGAAAACGACTTCAAACTTTCATCCTGCACGAAACCGACAGCGACACCATTGAGAGCAACACCCACGCGGTCAGAAAGTTTGTTCGCTACTGCAGTTCGCACAGTGCCACTGGCTTCACGAAGCACCCGAAGGCCGAGCGCTGGCTTGCACGAGACGTTCCGGCTGAAGCCATCCTCGATCTCCTTTCTGAGTACGAATTTCACCCCGACCTTGCCAGCATGCGTTCCGACCACATATCAGGATGGATACGCAACGTCGCAGGCGACCGCAAATGGAACGTAGTCGTGAAGGGTTCGTCTCAGGCACAATACGCATTGGGGGATCGAGTCATCGACCTTGGATCCATCGATCTCGGCTTGGAAGAAAAGGAGGTGCCTGCAGTCAACCGAGCGCCCCTGGCAACATCGACTGTCGGAACCGCAAACCTCAAATCACTCCTCGTGCAGGCCGATTGGTACGCGGACCTAGACAAGGCCTCCGTCCCGCCAAAGGCCCAATACAGCCAAGCGCGGGACATCAGGCGCGAGCACGCCCAAGGTAACGGCCTCCTGATAATTTACGCAGTGAGCAAGTCCTCCGTTCCCCTTGGGCAAGCTCAGAAGAAGACATCCAGTCGACGCGAAATGAAGGCTCCGGACCACCTAGTAGGCATCGGGATGATCTTCCCTGAGATCGGACACGAGGGAGTTGCCGACGAAGGCGAATACTATTCAGTCCACCCAGACTGGGAAGTCCCTGAGTTGGACGAGGAACTTCCCAGCGATACGGAGGATCTCGCAAACTTCGATGGCCAATCAATGCGTGCGAGAAGCTGAAATGGAAATAAGTGAGCATTTCGTACTCCTATCTTCCGGGGCAAAGGAGTTTGCAGCCACTCAGTTTCTTACCCGAGAGCTGGATGCCTCAGTCAACGGCAATAGAATTCTGATCGGTCTTGATCCGGAAGGGTTGCGCCACTTATTCGTCCCGTCTGGCGAGTTCGAGACGATCGACACGAACGACTACAAGTCGATGACTGTCAAGCAAAGGGAGCTCGTCTACAACGACCACTTGGTGAATTTCTTGGACCTTAAGTGCACGGACAAAAAGCTCAACTTGGTCTTCGAGCGTTTGGTAGCCGACATTGTCGACAGGCTTTCCCACCCGAAATCAAGTGTGGGGGCGACCGTCGCCCAGACAGTCGAGGATTGGCGCGACCTTCTCGAACAGGCAGGGACCCCGATTCCGCGCGAGACCATCCTTGGCCTTGTTGGTGAACTCACCCTACTTCAGATGGTCAGCGATAACGATCCAGTCGAGGCCATCGACTACTGGCATGGACCGAGCGGCGGCGTCCACGACTTCGTGTCTCCGTCGAACCACGCGATCGAGGTCAAAACGACCTCATCTGCTGAAGGCGATGCAGTTCAGATAACAAGCCTGGATCAGTTGGACCCGAGCCTGACGACGAAGTTGCACCTCGCGGTAGTACACGTTCGCAAAGACCCCAGTGCGCCGTCACTCGACGAACGCATCGAGTCGCTCTTGGCCCTGGGTACGCCCCGAAAAAAACTGTTAGATCTCGCAGCGAAGGCTGGGTACGTTTTCGAGTCAGGCTCTGCAGAAGGGGAGGACCGCTACGCTGTTCGGTCAACGCGGCTCTGGGAGGTCCAAAATGAGTTCCCAGGGTTGCGACGGTCAGCATTGACCTCGGGCGCCGACAAGGGGGTAAGCCGGGTTCGATATCTCCTCTCTCTGTCCGCGTGCGGGGACCCACTCTCTGAGAACGAGACCGATCAAGTATTGGATGGCTGGTAGAGAATGGATGGGAATGAACTAGAGCACGCTCGCGCGCAAGTCGCAGAGTACTTCAGCGGACGAGATGTCACCGTGAACACGGTTCTGGCCGCCTATCTTCGGGCTGCCGGCCTTCCGGCGTCAGGCGACCCCTGGCTCGCGGCCAAATCGGCCATGTCGGTAGGCGCTACTTTCGCCGAAGCAGTTGCGTTCGCTGGAGGAAAAGCTGGGGAGACCAGCACCACCACCACTTCCGCCCAAGAGGCTGAGAACTTCCTCGATCAAATCGTCGAAGACGACCCGTCACACGACGCGGAGGTCCCGTCATATGCCGACCCCCCTCGCTATCCAGCGGACGCGCCACGCACCGGCCAACCAAGTCTGACGTGGTTTGCGAAACAGTACGGCCCCGGGGATATGGATGGCGTAGGTACCAAGAAGCTACTGGGTACACCGGACCTCGCAAGAACCGAAATCCTGGTTCGCGAAACTGCCCAGAACTCGTGGGACGCCCGCGGCACGGCCTCCTCTATAGATTTCGTTATGAATTTGCGTCGTTTGGACGACGACACAATCACTGCCCTTCGCGACCAAATATTCACCGGCTCAGCTCGCCAACTCGGCTTGGACCAGCTATTCGCTTCCAGCGAAGTGTGGGTACTCGAGGTTGTGGATCGCGGAACCACCGGCCTCCAGGGCCCGATCCGTAATGATTTGGCCGTCGACAAAGATAGTCCGACCAACTTTATCGATCTTGTTTTCAACGTGGGCGCGCCAAAAGACTTCAAGATGGGTGGAGGCACCTACGGCTTCGGAAAGTCGATCGCTTATTCGATAAGCAGGGTCGGCACTACGCTCATCTGGTCACGGTGTAAAACTGCGAATGGTTTGGAGGATCGGCTCATCGGGTCAGCTATCGGTGAGGGTTTTGAAAGGGGCGGCCTCAGGTTCACCGGCCGCCATTGGTGGGGAAATGTTATCGATGGCGAGGACCGAGTCGAACCCGCGCTCGGGGAAGCCGCCTGCGAACTAGCCGAATCAGTTTTTCATCGTCATTTCCCCGTGTACTCGACCGGCACGAGCATGTTGATTTTGGATCCGCTACTGGGAGAACCAGGCGATTCGCCAGAACAGCGCGTTCAAGCTTTGGCGAAGGCGACCCGTAAACACCTCTGGCCCAAATTACTTGCCCCGAGGGACGGCGGCAGTCTCATGAACATCAAGATCCAGCTTGATGGCGAAGACGTCGAGATCATCGACCGAGACAGTGAGAGCACTTTCGACCACTTCTCCGCCTGTCTCCAGGCAGTTCGCGACACGCAAGGAACGGCCTCGTCCGAAGTCGAACCCCCCATGGATCTGGTCGAAATTCGGCATGGCACGCAGAACGTGACTCTCGGCCACCTAGCCGTTACCCGGTTCCCGGTTCGAGCGAAGAGCCCGGAGCAGACTCCCACTGGCGAGGAGAACCAGTTCGACGGCGAGCTCTTATCGAACCGTGTCGCGTTGATGCGTCATGACGCGGAACTAGTTGTCAAGTATATAGACCTGCCCTCGATACCAATTGAAGGAATTGACTGGGTCGGAGTCTTCAAACCGACTGCCGATAAGGACTCCGCATTTGCCGCATCGGAGCCCCCTGCACACGACAACTGGAACCCAGACAGCCTGCTCGACAAGCGCGCCAAGTCTCAGGTGCGGGTTGCGCTGCGGAAGATCCCCGAGGCAATCTCCGATTTCCTCTCGCCCCTCAAGCAGGCCGCCAGCTCTGCCGAAATTCCTCCGGCTGCAATGGTCGCGGCGCAACTGAGTGACCTTATGCTCGGCCTCCCGGGCACTGGGCCCAGCCGGAAGCAAAAAAAATCGCGGGCCACCACGCCTCAGGCCCCACGCACGCGAGCGAAGATCCACAGCCTAACTACTGAAGTTGGGAGGTCGCCTGGTTGGAATGTGACGGAGGTCGAGGTGAGTCTCGAGAATCCTCGCGAAATTGTCACAACAGTGAACGTTGTAACCGAGCTCGGCGTTGAGGGCGGCGCTGTCCGCGATGAGGGAGACTTGGCGCAGACACTTCGCAGGTTTGGGTGGATCACCTCGAATGGCACCTTGGTGGACGGGCCCTATCAGCTAGGACAGAACGAAACCGCTACTTTTGTATTTGAGTCAAGAGATGATGTGGCGGTCGATTTGGACGTCGAGGTGGTTGAAGTCTAATGGCAAAACTTCGCATATTCCCCCACCGAGTCGCCTCATCGCATTCCATCACTTGGGGCAATTGGTGGTACTCACTCGGCTCCGGTGAGCAATTCAATCTTGATGACCTCGTAGAGGGCTGGGATTATGCCACGGCCTTGAAATTCGGAACACGAGTCTTCATCGACGCAGATGAAATTCAGGCGAGCACCGGTCTGGACCTAGAATTTATCGACCTCGTCATAATGGCAGACTGCAGCTCAGTCCAGCAGCGATTCGTTTCCACAACGGTTCTCGCTAACAAACTCGAAGCCGAAATCACGCTCCAACCAGGGACCGTGGCCCACGAAGTCAAGCTTTCCGCACACCTGGTTCTCGGAAGATCTCCACGCCCCACCGGAAACCGGAGCGCCGCCGAAATCGGAGCCCGATTGGCTTCATCTCCGCCCACCAGGGCCATTCTTGAAGGCGAGGGCAGCCGCTTTCCTACCGAAATTTTGAGGTTCTCGGAGACTAATTTCGGCAATGCTCCTTGGACTATTACGGCCTACTTTGACGAGCTGAACGACTCTTTCATGGGGACTATTCGCCTCATTGTGAACAGCGAGCATCCTCTTGGGGCCGAGGTCATCCGCACAAAATCGTCTGCCGTAGCTACCGCGCTGATGCGCCTCGAGGTCACTCGGGCACTGATCGGTGAGATTTCCCGGCGCGATTTCCAATTGATGGCGAACGGGTGGGACGAAGGATCGGTCGGAGGTGTCGTTGACGCTTTAACTCAGTTTCACCTCGGACTAAGCCTCGGCAAGGCCGTTCACTATTATCGGGACGACCCAATTGGTTTCGACCGCCTTCTGCACGCCAAGCTTCCCACGGTAGGTGGCCGGTAATGAGAAGCTACATCTACCCACGCTTACCTATGGGTCAAGCAGAAGCTCGGCTCGCGGAAGTCATAAAGGTATACGATTCCTCTGGCTTGCATGGGACCGGCCAGCTCGCCGCTTTCGAATCACCGAAGGCGGCACCGGCCCCCACGGGCGGCAAGGTAGCAGACGCCCAGCGATTGGTCGCCGTTCGTGAATCGGCACTCAACGCGGTCTCGGACTGGTACGCGAGAGGAGTAGTGCCTCGCGAGGAAGTGCACCAATTCGATCTCGCTCTGGGGGCCTCTCTACATCGCAGCCTTGAACTGGTGCCAGCCGACGGCGCCCATACGGATACTTGGAGTTTTCTCTCGCTCATTGTGATGCCCGATATCAGCGCACTGCGTTTTCCCTCGCTGCACCGAACTCGCATGCTCGGGCTACCGCGGAACGCTTTACGCAGGCCCTGGCTCCGCCAAGAGGTTCTCGGTGACATCCTCTTATCAGACGTAAGCTTGGGGGAAGACACATTGGTCGGACTTTTCGAGAGGACCGCCCTATCTAGGAATCGAGTCCTCATTCGCGAGATGGCGAGGCAACTTATCGAGTACGAAGGGCCG
The DNA here is from genome assembly GCF_014145245.1 of Dietzia sp. B44. Lineage (NCBI taxonomy): Bacteria > Bacillati > Actinomycetota > Actinomycetes > Mycobacteriales > Dietziaceae > Dietzia > Dietzia sp. B44. The sequence continues at coordinate 7,340 of NZ_JAALEF010000053.1, forward strand.
ATCGCGCGTTCGTCGCTAGCCCGTGATCTGAGTAAACGCGTAGTTCTAGCTACAGGCCCATTATTGCTCGATGCTAGGTCAACCGCAGAACTTGCTGATCTGGTTTCCAGTTCTTTGGTCAGGTCGGAGAGTTTCCTATCTGATGAGAGAATGAGTGCGGCGAACTCCGAGTAGATCCGCACCTGACCGCACCAGCTCTAGTTGACGCTGTGATCAGCGGCAGGTTAGCAGTCGTTAGAATGAGCACATGAGTGGCACGGTTTCCGGGAAGACGTCCCCGTACGGCGTCAAGCTGATCCGCGGCCCCTTCCTCGAGCTGGCCCCAAACGACCATCACGTAGCAGACGTGGCTGAGTTCCAACGGCTCGCGCAGGCGCTCCGTGGGCAGGGCGCGCACTTGGCGGCCGATCTTTTCTCCGGAGCGGGAGGCATAAGTCTAGGCCTCGAAGAAGCAGGCTACGACGTGGTCGTCGGGGCAGACCACTACGATGCCGCCGTCCGTACTCATGCCCATCACTTCGCGGGACTGTCCCTCGATTGGGACCTCGCGGACCCCGACGTAGTCGACCGGGTCGCGGGTCTGATCAAGGAAGCTCGCGTCGAGATCATCGCCGGCGGCCCGCCCTGTCAGCCATTCTCGAAGGCTGGCCGGTCCATGATCCGGCACCGTGTCCAACTCGGTGAACGCGATCCTCACGATGAGCGACGCGACCTTTGGCGCTCATTCCTCGAAATCGTTGGAATCGCAAGGCCACGAGCAGTACTGATGGAGAACGTCCCAGACCTCGCCCTCGATCGCGAGATGTTCATTTTCAGGTCAATCGTCGAGGAACTAGAACAAGAAGGGTACTCCGTCCACACCCGAATCGTAGAGACGTGGAGGTACGGCGTCCCTCAAATGCGTCAGCGATTGCTCGTGGTGGCGCTGCGTGGCGGGATTTCATTCGAATGGCCTCAGGATGCGCCAACCAAGACGACCCTCTGGAACGCGATCGGAGAACTTCCCGAGGTCGAGGGGGGCTGGCGTCCAGACGGCGGGGCGGAGGGATGGACTGAGTACGAGGGTCCGGTCACCGAGTATCAATCCCGGATGAGGCGCGGTGTCGCTGTTGCCGATGCCCACAAGGTGTTCGATCACATCACTCGCCCAGTCCGCGAGGACGATCGCGCGGCTTTTGAGACGATGACCCACAAGACCAAGTACTCCGACCTCGCCCCTGAGCACCAGCGCTACAGGAACGATATTTTCGACGACAAGTACAAGCGATTAGACGAAAACGACCTGTCAAGGACCATCACCGCCCACATCGCGAAAGACGGATACTGGTACATTCATCCCCGCCAGCCACGAACTCTCACGGTCCGAGAAGCCGCGCGCATTCAATCCTTTCCTGACTACTTCCGATTCTCAGGCCCGCCATCCGCGGCGTTCAAGCAGATCGGCAACGCCGTCCCTCCGATGGTCGCAGGGGCTGTTGGCAAGTCCATACGAGCGGCGCTTGCTGCCGGCGATCCGATGGATTTCAACACGCGGGATATCTCCGCAAGGGTAGCTCGCTGGTACAGGAGCCGCGGAGTCGACGACCTCGCTATCCCATGGTTGAAGTCCGACTCCCGATGGGTCTTCGTGGCCAGCGAGATACTGCTAGCGAGAGCTTCCCGTACCGTCGCGAAAACCTTCTTCCCCGCAATTCAGGCACTCGACGTAAACCCAGGTTCTGTGCCTACAGATGACATCCTTTCAATTCTGAGAGACATGGCCGCGGGCGTGGGGCGCTCTATCCGCGCCGGATTACTTACCGAGTTGGCGACTGAGATGGTCAAGAACCCCGATGCGCTATGGGCACCTTCGATCAACCGTGCGATGTTGCCGTCGATCGCTGCGTCGATTGCTGATCTCACCGAACTCGCTATCCCTTTAACAAACGAAGACGGCTTGGAGTCGGAGGAACCAGTCCTGACAGGCAAGGGAGTCCTCCGCGTGGCGAGCCGATTCCTGGGCAACGACGTGGATAAGCGGAACAAGCTCACCGACGGTCGGCTTGCCGTCGCCAGACTGGTGGGAATCGGCGAGGAATCTCGCGACTCCCAACTCGGCCTCATCGAACTCGCGGCCTCTGTATGCACAATCGAAAGACCTCGGTGTTCTATGTGTCCTCTCGTCGATTACTGTGCATTCGCCAACGACAAGCGAGGCGAACCCACATCGTTGTTCTGAATCTCAGAAGCCTAGGGACTTCGCCATCTCGGGGGCTTCGTTCTTGAGCAGATCCGAAATCTGCTTCAGCGCATCGAAATTGCCGGTCCGAACGAGTGCTGCCTTGATCGCCAAACCGATCTCAGCCCCGTTCGAGACCTCCGAAGGCATGCCCGAGGCGCCGTTGTTGCGCCGTCGAGGGGCATCCACCCGATAAGCATTGTTGGCGAGGATGCAGAGTTCTGAGATCGGGCGGCCCAACATTTGCTTGAGCTGCGGAGGGAGAGCTACCCGCATCTTGGCGACATTGATATTGAAGGCATCATCGAGATCAGTGTCGAAGTCGACCGACGCGCGAGCCAGTTTAGTGTGCTCATCGAGCGCACGAGTGCCCGCCCAGCCGCCCCATTGGACTAGACGGTTGGCGCGATAGATATACAGCCCCTGCTGACGGTTCCACTTTAACGGCCCAGACGCGGCCTCGAATGCTTCAGGGCTCGAGAACGCGTTTCTCGACGGCAGGATGTACCGACGAAGGTGGACCTTGCCTGCCCGTTCTCCCACCATGACTTCGAAGGACTCTGGCCCGAGCTCTTTGAGTTCCGGTTCGGTTCGCTGAAACGGGTCCCAGGGAGCGAGGGGGGTATCATCTACCCATATCTCGATCTTCCGTGCAGATCCCTCTCCCGCGAGGAAGCGATGGAAGACCATGGAAAGATGCGACTTCAACTTCTCGCGGAGGCTGTCGAACCGCCGCTTGGCCCAGCCGCCGGTGGTTTGCCGGGCGGGCAGAATGCGGTCTAGCTTCTCCCAGATAACGACTGTTCCCGGATCACCGGCGAGGAGTTCACGTGCCCGCGTAGTAGACGGATCCGGATGCGGGACCACGATGATCCAGTCGTCGCGTTCCGTGATCACGTCGAGATCCAATCTTTGAATCTGCGGTTCTTTCATCCGCACGGTGCGGCTGACGACGGTCACAGATCGGCCCTGCGAAAGCGAGGCGGTTTTCAACCCCAGCCCGTATCGCCCGAGATCGCCGAGTTCGTAGTCTCGCCTACTCCCGAAGCGGAGCGATTCGATAGCCCCGTTAACAGACATGCCTTGACCGTTGTCGCAAATGAATACCCGGGAGTCCTCGCCGTCGAAGTCCATGAAGACCCGGATTTTTTCCGCGCCCGCACTCACCGAGTTATCGATCAGGTCGGCTACAGCCGAGCTGAAGTCGTAACCGATATCTCTCAGCGACTCCGTGAGCCTCGCGGCCGAGGGGGTGACGGATGCGATCGCGACTCCGGGATTCACGTGGTAGTTCTCTCTGCTTCCTCGGGATTGACCTGCTCAGCCAATGGTCTCGAACATTGTGACCCACAGGTCAGACACAGGAGCTCGGCCGCCCTCTGGCAGGCGCCTGCGACGATCGCGTCTCGAGGGCCGATCGTGGGCCGCCAGCACACCGACAATGCTGGTCACCACACCGCCCTGAACCCGGAGTCAACCGAGCTGACATCGACTTTCTCGTGACAGTAACACCTGCCCGGTCGGGCGCCTGAGCCGACTCGCCGGGGGGTGCCACGCTGAAGGCAAGGTCACTAGTGGGACGTCCTTCCGGCGTGGGCGGGGGCCGGGCCTCCACCCCTCGTTGCGCGCCTGATTGGCTGACGTAATGCGGGTCCGGAGAGCGCATCCCTTGCGTTCGCGCTGACCGGACTGCATGTCCGGGCCGCCGCCTCCCGGATCAGCAGCTGTCAACCTCGTCGTCGTCGTTGTCGTCGCTGTCTCGGGCTTGTCCTCTGGGCGCGGCGCTACGCTCCGCTCCCTATCTCGACTAGCTCCCATTGCCTGACCGGCCCGGCCGTCCGCGCCTGGCACATCGTGAAGATCGGTTCGGAGAAGGTCTCCCGTAGGTGCACCTGAATCGGGCCGTGCGGACCCGCCAGCGTCACCTCCACGTGCCCCTCCGATTCGACGATGTCCAGCGGGGTATAGGCGCCGATGCGGTCGTCGCCGAACGCCATTCGAGCGTGGTGCTGCGCGACCTGCACCTCTGCCGGGTAGCTGCTGCGGCCACGGAGGTGACGCGGCTCAACCCGGCCCTCGGTGTAGCGGGTGATGATGTCGGGCGGGTCCTCCGCCAGGTCCACGCGCCCATAGAAGAGCCCATGCGGCAGGACGATCATGGTGGCGGCAAAGCGATCGCCGCCCAGGTGGGAGCACTCCCACGTCGCCTCCGGGTAGCGCTCGGCGATAAGAGCAGTGGCCTTGCGACCGCGGACAGCGCAGCACTGGTCGTGCTTGCCGTGCGCGCAGATCGCGACCAAAGGGGTATCGGTTGGAGTGCCGACGGAGCCGTCGAGGGGGATCTCGGCATACCCCTCCGGCCCGTCGACCTCTCCCCACCGCAGGGACTCCTGCCCGGGTCGGGCGTCGGCCAGAGCCCATCGCCACCGTCGCTGCTCGGAACGCCTACCGGGCCGGCGGATGGCGGCGACACGGATGTCGGCGGCCTGGGCGCGCTGGGCGATCTGCCGACCCAGCTCGGACGGCAACAGCGCCGGGGACTCGAGCAACGCCGAATGCCCCCAGGGGCCGCAGAGCTCGAGCATGAGCCAGCGCATCCCCCGCGAGCCCGAACCCTCCAGGCGATCGCCCCGGCGCAGCGCCGACACACTGCACGGCTCCCAGTCCGCAGGCCTGGTCACAGCGCCACCAGCACTGCCTCCCGCAGCAATCGCCGGAGAACCACCAGGCCGTCGGATGCGTCGAGACCGGGCAGAGTTCCGGCGCTCACGGGAGCGCCTTCGAGGACTGCGTGCAGGGCGGGTTCGCACACCGCCGGGAACGAGATCGACTTGGTGGGCAACTTCAGCACGACAGTGGCCGGATCGGCGCCGTCGAGCGAACCGTGAAGCCCGTCGCGCCACTGCACCCGGGTTTCGGCGTCGAGGGTCGCCACGGCGTCGAGCGTGGCCAGCGGGCGGACCGGGGCGGGTCGCGTGAGGTCCAGGTACTGCGTCGCCAGCGCGTCGCCGGCGATACCGCTGAGCTGATCCTGCTTCTCGGCGATCAGCCTGGCCAGCACGTCGAGGACCTCCCGGGTGTGTTCCGCGGTAGAAGCGGCATCGACCGGGGCGAGGCCGAGCGGCAACGACGCGCGCAGCTCCTCCTCCGAGGCCAGCGCTTCGATCATCGCCGTGGCGACATCGTGGCCGGTGAAGGGGGCCACGCCCACGGTGAGGTGGATAGAGGTATCGCCCTGCGCCTCGGCGGAGTGGACCCAGCCGCGCGGCAGGTAGAGGCAATCCCCCGGCTCGAGCACGGCGTCGATGACCGGCTCGTCCTTCGCGCGCTCGGCGATCGCCTCGCGGTGGTCGGTCCAGGGTTGATCGGGCAGCGGATGGTGGTGGACGGGCTCGTGCACGCGCCACCGCTTGGTGCCGGAGACCTGCAGCACAAAGACGTCGTGAACGTCGTAGTGCGGATCGAACCCGCGGTTCGCGGGCGGCGTGATGTACGCGTTGGTCTGCACCGGGTGGCCGACATCCGAGGTCATGGCTCGGACGAAGTCGATGATCGGCGGCCAGAACCGGTGCAGGCCCTGCAGGACGATCGTCGCCCCGGCGGCGAACTGCGTGAGCACGCCGTCGGGGTCGATCTGGTCGGGCATCTGCGCGCCGAAACCGCCGGCGCGGGTGAAGCACGCCCGGTCGACGAGCGTGCCCTCCCGCGCCATCCGGACGAAGGGTGTGCGTACCCCTCGTTCGGCGATGATCTCGTCGACCATCTGCGGAGACAACAGATCGGAGAAGTCGCGCGGCAGCTGCGCTGCCGGGCTCAGCAGGGGCCGCCGACCCCATACCTCGGCCGCGAACTCATCCCGCCCGCATGCGACGCACCGCTCGAGCACTACTGCTCAGGCCGTGCCGTCGGCGCCACCGTCATGGCCCTCCGGGTTGGAGCCGCCGTCAGCGACGCCCTCGCCCGCAGAGCCGTCGGCGCCACCGTCGTGACCGTCCGGGTTCGAACCACCGTCAGCGGTGCCCTCGCCCTTGCTGGCCGAGCCGTCGGCTCCACCGTCGTGGCCGCCGGGGTTGGAGCCGCCGTCAGCGACACCCTCGCCCTTCGCGCCGGAGGTGGTGATGTCGTCGTCGTTAAGAGCCATCTGTGGTCCTCTCGTCGGTGCAGGTGTACACCAGCACGGTGCCCACCAGCACGGTGTCGACACGCGCGGTGTCGTGCGATGTCGCCACGCGCCCGAACGCCTGGCCCGGACACGAGGGGTGCTGCACCGCCCACTATGCCACCGGATCAATGCGGGGCACGACCGGTCGGATACCGGCGCCGGCGCGCCCCCTGAACCCCGGAGCCGTCAATCCACCGCACGGCGGATGAACCCGCGCAGACCGATGACCGCGAAGGCCACCGTCGAGACCACGAGCCCGAGCGCGATCCACTCCGCCCCCAGATGAGGCGACGAGGTCAGGGCGCCGCGCATGCCCTCCGAGACGTAGGTGAGCGGGTTGAACAGGGTCAGCACCTGGAACCACCGCAGGGAATCGAGCAGCCGCCACGGGTAGAACGTGGCACCGGTGAAGATCAGCGGCGTCAGGGCCAACGCGAACACCATGTTGATGCGCCGCGCCGGGACCGAGGTGCCCAGCACCAGGCCGATCGACGCCCCGGCGAGGCCGCCGACGATCAGGAGTACGGCGAACACTCCCCAGTTCGCACCGCCGGTCTGCACCCCGCCCGGCAGGATCAGTGCCGCGAGCGGCAGGATCAGCAGCGCCGCGATCAGGGACCGCCCGGTCGCGAACACCAACTTCTCCACCCCCACCATCAGCGGAGAGATCGGCGCCAACAGTCGGTCCTCGATCTCCTTGGTGTACGAGAACTCGATCACCAGAGGCAGCGCCACGTTCTGCAGCGCGGTCAGCACGAGCGTCAGCGCGATGATGCCGGGCAGCAGTTGTGTCGCATAGGCCTCGTCCACCGCGCCGATCTCCGGCAGGACGAGGCCGAAGACGAAGAGGAACGCCAACGGTTGCATGAGCGACTGCGCGAGGAAGCCCCCCAGTTCGTGACGGAGGGTGTTCCAGATGTCGCGCTGGAGCAGGCCCAGGAAGGCGCGGAGACCCGTCGCGCGCGCCAGCATCGGGTCGGGGTTTCTCGTCACGTCACTCATCGCAGCTCCCGCCCGGTCAGGTGCACGAACACGTCTTCCAGACTGCCCTCGAGCCGGCGCACGTCCCGGACCACGGCTCCCCGTTGTTCGGCGACCGCGATCGCCTCGCCCAGGCGACTGTCGCCGTAGCAGCGCACCCGCCACCGCCCCTGCTCGAGCTCGGCGGACTCCGTCTCCCCGAGTTCTGCCAGCAGCGGAGCGGGATCGTCGGAGGCGTCCAGGACGAGCTCGATGCCGCGACCACCCGGCAACAGATCCCGCAGACCGGCCGGGGTGTCCAACGCGATGCGCTCACCGTGGTCGACGATCGCGATCCGCTCGCACAGCCGATCCGCCTCGGCCATGTCGTGCGTGGTCAGCATGATCGTGGTGCCGGATCGGTGGAGATCGGTCACCCGGTCCCAGAGGAACAACCGCGACTGCGGATCCAGCCCCGTGGTCGGTTCGTCGAGGAAGAGCAGCGGCGGACGGTGCATGAGCGCCCGCGCGATGAGCAGTCGCTGCGCCATACCGCCGGAGAAGTTCTCCACCTGCTCGTCAGCGCGGTCCGCCAACCCGAACTGCTCCAACAGCTCGCGCGAACGCCGCCGCCTGTCCTTCAGTCGCATGCCGTAGTAGGCGCCGTGGAACGTCAGATTCTCCAGCGCCGTCAGTGATCGGTCCAGGTTGCTCTGCTGCGGCATCACCGCGATCCGCCGCTTGACCGCCTGCGGTCCGGCCACCACGTCGATGCCGTCGATCCGCGCGGTGCCGGAGGTCGGCCTCACCCGGGTGGTGAGAATGCCGAGCGTCGTGGTCTTGCCGGCGCCGTTGGGCCCGAGCAGTCCGAAGAGTTCGCCGCGACCGACCGTGAAGTCGATGCCCCTGAGCGCGACCGGGCCCCGGCGGCCGTACTGTTTGCGCAGCTCGCGGACCTCGACCATCGGGTCGTCGACGCGCTCTGCCGTCCGGGTGTCGCCGCCCG
>NZ_JAALEF010000516.1:0-977 GCF_014145245.1 Dietzia sp. B44
TCCTCACGCTCCGTGAATCAGCGGGGTTAGAGATCACGTAGATGTAGCCAGCTCGGATGTTGGCGGCGCGGTAGTCGTTCTGCTCGATTGCCTGGTCAACAGCAGCGAGCCGGGCGATGAGGTCCGCGTCGTCGCGCCCCTGGGTGCGGAGAGATTCCAATGCGTTGGCAAGGTGTGCACGTTCTTTGTCCAGCCGGGAGCGTTCTTCTTCTAGCTCTCGTTGGACGCGTGCCTCCTCACGAAGCCGAGCCCGTTCTTCGCGGGCTGCTTCGCGTTCTGCCTGCTTCTTCATCAACCAGTCGGCGGTGAGTTCAATCTCTTCAACGCGCAACGCATGGAATGCGTCGTCGATGCGCATTTCCATCAGTGCTCCGAGACGCGCGATGGCGGTCCGCGATGCCTCGAGCCGACGTTTTGCGGTGTCGACGTTTCCTGCCCGCAAGGAACGGATGACGTTGTCAGCTTCGGCGTTGTATGCGCGCAGCATTAGCTTGCCCAAGTCCGACGTCATGCGACGTCCCTGGGCGAGTGAGTTGTTCAGTGTGAAGAGATCGGACTTCACAATGGCTCGGCTCTCGCGGATTGAGTCGGCGATCCGGGCTTCGAGCTCCTTAAGGCGCTCCTTGTACGCGGCGGCAGACTCCAGCGGATGATGGTAGCGATAGATACCTGCTGCTTGCAGAACGCGGGCATCGTCGAGATCGATCGGTCGCTCCCCTTCACGAGCAGCCAATGCGCGGCGCAATTCGGCATTCTCGGCTTCCAAGAAAGCGATTCGCGCGTTCGGGTTTTGTTGGGGATCGGCAGGAGGTTCCGGTTCGGGTAGGTCTTCGACTTCGGTCGGCGTAGTGGCCTCGTCTGAGTCTGATAGCCATAGCTTCCAACCGGCCGGCGGTTCGGGCCAGGTGGGATCAGGGGTCCATCCGGCCGGTGGCTGCCAGCCGGGTGGGGGCTTAGCCTGGATCCACCGATGAGAT
>NZ_JAALEF010000516.1:987-20288 GCF_014145245.1 Dietzia sp. B44
CTAGCCTAAGAGGCCCTCGGCCAGGGTTCCGAACAATTGGTTGCGGATACAGACATGGCCGGGTGTTGGCCTGCGTTAATACGCGTCGCCCGTCTCTATGACGAACTGCTCAACTGCGGCGGCAAGGGCCTGGTTCGCGCTGCACCGCCAGCACGGTGAGCTCGTCTCCGCGCTTCCAAAGACCTTGCCGCCACGGCTCTTGCGCCCGCCTACTGGTCAATCCATACGGCGTCCGGGCGATCAGAGTGCAGGCGGAGTGAGCCGCGGACACAAGCGAACATCACCCTTGGCCAATACCCCTACGGGGTATAGGTTCATTGGTGTTCGGATTGATCCGAGCCATCGGATGTCTCAACGAACTACACCCGTCAACGGAAGGAGCCGTCATGGCTACCAGCACCAAGGAGTACACCGTCCAGGGCATGACCTGCGGACACTGTGAGTCGTCGGTCAAGGAGGAAGTCGGCGAAATCGCGGGCGTCTCCATGGTGGAGGCCTCGAGCAAGACCGGAACGGTGTCGGTCTCCGGCGAGGGCTTCACCGACGAGCAGGTCGTCGCCGCCGTCAAGGAAGCCGGCTACACCGTCACCTCTTGACGCGAAGCGATCTCGCCAGCCCCAGCAGCTGGCGAGATCCCTGGCCCCGAGCACACCACCCGTTCACCGTGAAGGATTGATCCTCGATGACCCAGACTCAACCCTCCCAGATGCACCCCGCGGTGGATCTGATCGACATAGATCTGGGCGTCACGGGCATGACCTGCACTTCGTGCTCGGGGCGGGTCGAGCGCAAGCTCAACAAGCTCGACGGGGTGGACGCCACGGTCAACTTCGCCACCGAGTCCGCGTCCATCTCCTTCGACCCGAGCAAGGTCGACACGGACGCGCTCATCGAGACCGTGCGCGGTGCGGGATACGACGCGTTCACGATGAAGAATGACGACGACCAGGCTGTGGACGCAACTTCCGCAGGTGGCGGCGCCGGTCCCCGAGACCAGATCGAGGAGGCCAGGGAACGCGAGACCGCAGACCTCAAACACCGTCTGATTGTCTCGGCTGCACTCACGGTCCCGGTGGTCTTGCTGAGCATGATCCCGGCACTGCAGTTCACCAATTGGCAGTGGGCCGTGCTGACCATGGTCACCCCCATCTTCTTCTGGGGAGGCGCACCCTTCCACAAGGCCACCCTCGCCAACCTGCGGCACGGCTCGTTCACCATGGACACCCTGGTCTCCATGGGCACGGCGGCCGCCTACCTCTGGTCACTGTGGGCACTGTTCCTCGGCAACGCCGGCATGCCCGGCATGACCATGGAAGTGCATCTGCTGCCCACAAACTCCACGATGGACGAGATCTATCTGGAGACCGCCGCCGTGGTGATCTCCTTCCTGCTGCTGGGCCGCTGGTTTGAAACCAAGGCCAAGGGGCAGTCCTCCGCCGCACTCAAGGCGCTCCTCGACATGGGAGCCAAGGACGCCGCCGTCCTCCGCGACGGCGTCGAGGTCCGCATCCCCGTGGGTCAGTTGAAGGTCGGCGACATCGTCGTGGTGCGCCCGGGCGAAAAGATCGCCACCGACGGTCGCGTCACCGAGGGTTCGTCCGCGATCGACGAGTCCATGCTCACCGGCGAATCCGTCCCGGTTGAGGTCACGTCCGGCTCCACGGTGACCGGCGCAACCATGAACACCTCGGGAAGACTGCTGATCGAGGTCACCCGCACCGGCGAGAACACCACACTGTCCCAGATGGCCAAGCTGGTCACCGAGGCGCAGTCCAAGAAGGCCCCGGTCCAACGACTGGTCGACCGCATCTCGCAGGTCTTCGTGCCCATCGTGATCGTCATCGCGATCATCACCCTGCTCGTGCACTTGTTTGTGGTGGGAGCGGGACTGGCCACCGCGTTCACCGCCGCCGTGGCCGTGCTCATCATCGCCTGCCCGTGCGCACTGGGCCTGGCCACTCCCACCGCACTCCTGGTCGGTACCGGCCGCGGCGCCCAGATGGGACTGCTCATCAAGGGGCCCGAGGTCCTAGAGTCCACCCGGCGCGTCGACACCATCGTCATGGACAAGACCGGCACCGTCACCTCCGGAGTGATGTCCGTCAGCCAGGTCACCACTGCCGCCGGATTCGACCGGACGGATCTGCTGGTCAAGGCCGCTGCGGTGGAGGCCGCGTCCGAGCACCCGATCGCCCAGGCCATCGCCCGCGAGGGTGCAAAGAGTCTGGCGGGCGAGGGCCCCGTGGCCGACAGGGAGGCCGGATCCGCCATTCTGCCGGAGGTCACCGGGTTCACCAATACTGCAGGCCGTGGCGTCACGGGCACCGTCGACGGTGCCGTGGTGACCATTGGTCGCCCTGAGGGCTCCCTGCCGGCGGACCTGCGGACCGCGTTCGACGATGCCCAGAAGCAGGGCGGCACCCCTGTGGTCGCCCAGATCGACGGCACCGTCGCGGGCGTGATCACCGTCCGCGACACCGTCAAGCCCACCTCCGCCGAGGCGGTAGCCGGACTCAAAGCTCTCGGATTGACCCCGTGGCTACTCACCGGCGACAACGCCGGAGCCGCACGTGTCGTGGCCAGCGAGGTCGGCATTGATCCGGCCAACGTGATCGCCGAGGTCATGCCCCACGACAAGGTCGCCCAGATCGAGAAACTGCAGGCCAAGGGCAAGAACGTCGCCATGGTCGGCGACGGCGTCAACGACGCGGCAGCTCTCGCCCGGGCCGAGCTCGGACTGGCGATGGGCGCCGGCACGGACGTGGCGATCGAAGCCTCCGACATCACTCTGATGAACGACGACCTGCGATCCGCCGTGGACGCGATCAGGCTGTCACGCCGGACCCTGGGCACCATCAAGGGCAACCTATTCTGGGCGTTCGCCTACAACGTCGCACTGATCCCCGTCGCTGCGATCGGACTGCTCAATCCCATGCTCGCAGGCGTCGCAATGGCGTTCTCGAGTGTGTTCGTGGTGACCAACTCCCTACGCCTGCGCGGGTTCACCTCAAGCCACGCGACCCCCAACCACGACCAGACCAGGAGCCAGCAATGACGGATACCCCGGACCTCGCCATCGACCCTGCAGCCGAGCACGATGCCGAAGCCGCTGGCTGCGAGACCCACAGTCACCACGGCTACATGAAGGAAAAGGACCGCTACAAGGCCCGGCTCAAGCGGATCGAGGGCCAGGTGCGGGGCATCCACCGCATGATCGATGAGGAGCAGTACTGCATCGACATCCTCACCCAGGTCAGCGCCATCAATTCCGCACTGCGCAACGTCGCCCTCGGCCTGCTCGACGACCACATGCGCCACTGCGTCGCCGACGCAGTGAACGAGTCCGACGAGGCCGCAGAGATCAAATTCAAGGAAGTGGCCGACGCCATCGCCCGCTTCTCCCGCTAAGCGGGGGCGGGTAGGTGCATGGGAGGCCCCGGCAAGGTCGCGAGCAGGATGCTTCGCGGATGTAGCCGAGCCCCGAAATTCGGTGAACACGCCTCACCAACATACCCCGTTGGGGTATAGTTTGCGGGTGGGAAAGCCAATGAACTCGCACGGCAGAAACCAGGAGAGAACATGACATCTGATCGAATTCAGGATCCGGTCGACGCCGCCGGTTAGCTCGACGAACTCGCGGGCCCTATCCCGGGCTGGCAACCCGGTTGTTCCAATCGTCCCAGGCCATCACCGCAGGTCGTCACCGAAAAAGCCTTCGGGTTCGAGCAATGTGGCTACGGAGTCGGGCCAAAGGCAGCTCACCCTGGCCCACGCCCTTGGGCGCCCGAAAGACCAGCAGCGGCGGAGGGTGCTTCCATCGTTCCGAGCGCCCTAGAAGGGAGCCGCCATCATCGTGGCGCCAGCCCGAACCACTCCCCTGACGAACATCTTGAGCAAACCTTCACACAATCTCCACCACAATCCGCTGGCTCACCCACGATCCTGACTGTCGGCCGGACCCCAGAACGCCAGGACGTGCGTCATCACCGACGGGAACGGCGATCCTGGGATGGGCGGTGTCACGAACGTGGTCGGCCGAGCACAGATGTCAGCACGATTCGATACCCTGCGGCGGTATCGGCTCGTGGCCCGGAGCAACTGCTACTTGGCCCCACGGGAAGAGATGTCCATGACCCCTAGAACACATCATGCGCTAGGGCTCACCGCTGTCAGGGAATCATGTTCTTGCTGTTTCACTCCCTCGAAACTCCTGCATATCGAAGCTGCCGGACGCATGCCGCTCGAAGATCACGCCAACCAGGTGGCAATGGACAAGACGGAAGGGACCAAATGAATCAGTCGCACGATCATCATGACCACGCCCACAGTCACGGATCCGGCGGAGCCGCGGCCGGGCACCTCAACGAGCGAGACACGGCGGTAGCTGAGCACCATCACCCGGACGGGCCCCAGGAGACGACGGGCCACGCCCATGCGGGGCAGCATCACGCTGGCCATGAAGACCATGGCGGTCATGCCGGGCACGGAGACCATGTCGGGCAGTTCCGACGTTTGTTCTGGATCATGCTCGTCTTGGCGGTGCCGGTGGTCGGCTTCAACGAGATGTTCGCCGACCTCATCGGTTACCAGCTGCCCGACGCCGGATGGGTGTGGTGGGTCTCCCCCATCCTGGGCACAGTGATCTACCTCTGGGGCGGCCGGCCGTTCCTGACCGGCGCTCTCTCCGAGGTCCGCGCTCGTCAACCCGGCATGATGCTGCTCATCGGCTTGGCGATCACCGTGGCGTTCATCGCCTCCTGGGGCGCAAGCCTGAGCTTGTTGGATCATGAGCTGAACTTCTGGTGGGAACTGGCGCTGCTGGTAGTCATCATGCTGCTGGGCCACTGGATCGAGATGCGCTCCCTGGCGCAAACCACCTCTGCACTCGACTCCCTGGCGGCACTGCTACCCGATGAGGCCGAGAAGGTCGACGGCGACGACGTGGTCACCGTCGCACCGGCCGATCTGGCGGTCGGCGACGTCGTGATTGTCCGCCCCGGTGCTTCTGTGCCCGCCGACGGCAAGATTATCGACGGCTCGGCCAGCATGGACGAATCCATGGTCACCGGCGAGTCCAAGGCGGTCCGCCGTGAGATCGGCGAGCAAGTGGTCGCCGGCACGGTGGCCACCGACTCCGGCTTGCGCGTCGAAGTCTCCGCAATCGGTGACGACACTGCCCTGGCCGGAATTCAGAAGCTGGTGGCCGACGCGCAGGCATCCTCCTCGCGTGCCCAGCGCATCGCCGACACCGCGGCCGGCTGGTTGTTCTGGTTCGCCCTCGCATCGGCGGCGATCACCGCTGTCATCTGGAGTGTTCTGGGGATGCCGGATGCGGCGGTGGTGCGCACGATCACCGTGCTGGTGATCGCCTGCCCGCACGCCCTGGGATTGGCGATCCCGCTGGTGGTCTCGATCGCCACCGAACGCGCCGCCCGCGGCGGCGTACTGATCAAGGACCGCCTCGCGCTCGAATCGATGCGCACCGTCGACGCCGTCCTGTTCGACAAGACCGGCACCCTGACCAAGGGCGAACCCACCGTCACCGGAATCGAACCGATCGAGGGACACACCCAAGACGAGGTACTCGCCCTCGCCGCGGCGGCCGAGAGCGACAGCGAGCACCCGCTCGCCAGAGCCGTGGTCGGGGCCGCAAGGGCCCGCGAACTGACCGTGGCGAAGGCGACCGACTTCTCCTCCTCGCCAGCTGTGGGCGTGAAGGCCACGGTGGAGGGCACCGTGGTCGAGGTCGGCGGCCCCTATCTCCTCGACCAGCACGATCGCGACGAACTCCCCGTCGCCGATCAGTGGCGTACCGAGGGCGCGATCATCCTGCACGTCCTCGCCGAGGGCCGGGTGATCGGCGCGCTGCGGTTGGCCGATGAGATCCGGCCCGAGTCCCGTGACGCCGTCGACGCGCTCCATGCTGCCGGTGCGCAGGTCGTCATGATCACCGGCGATGCTCAGGCCGTCGCTGACACCGTCGCCGCCGAGCTCGGCATCGACCGGGTCTTCGCCGGGGTCCGGCCAGAAGACAAGGCCGCCAAGGTCGCCCAACTCCAGCACGAAGGCAAGAAGGTCGCCATGGTCGGCGACGGGGTCAACGACGCGCCCGCACTGGCCCAAGCCGATGTGGGCATCGCCATCGGCGCCGGGACCGACGTGGCGATCGGCTCCGCCGGCGTCATCCTGGCCTCATCGGATCCCCGCTCTGTGCTCTCGGTCATCGAACTCTCCCGGGCGAGCTACCGCAAGATGAAGCAGAACCTGTGGTGGGCCGCCGGCTACAACCTTGCCGCCGTGCCTCTCGCCGCCGGCGTGTTGGCTCCGATCGGATTCGTGCTGCCCATGAGCGTCGGCGCCATCCTCATGTCGCTGTCAACAGTCGTTGTTGCCCTCAACGCCCAGCTGCTGCGGCGCCTCGACCTGAGCCCAGAATCCGTCACAAGAGCGATGGAGCGAGGATAACCACCATGACAACCACCGACACCTCTCGGCGACGAGTCGCATCCGCGTTCCTTGCTGCCGCCGCGTTGACTCTCGCCGGCTGCTCGACCGGACCGTCAGGCAACGCGTCGACAGAACCACCCGTCACCTCGTTGGAGTCCTACGATCTCGCCGGCCTCGAGGCACCCCAGATCATCAACACGCTCGACACCATGCCGGTGGCCGACAGGCCGAACGATCTGATCGCCTCGGTGCAGCCGACTGAGCTCGTCTTGACCAGTGGCGATGAGAGCCTCGAGACGATTCCTATTCCAGAGGACCAGTTCTATCTGTCAGTGGCTCCGTATTACACGAGCACCCACCCCTGCCGATTCCACAGCCTGACCACTTGCCTCGGCGAGATCGCCAACGAACAGGTGCACGTCACAGTCACCGATAACGCCTCCGGTGACACCCTCATCGACGAACCGCGCATCACCTACGACAACGGCTTTCTCGGGCTCTGGCTACCGCGAGGCATCACGGCCACGCTCACCATCGACCACGACGGCAGAACGGCCACCGCTCCGATCTCCACGGGCGACGATGACCTCACCTGCCTGACCACTATGCAACTCGCCTGACATCCCCACTCGCGCCGATATCGCCACCGACGCGGCCACCCACCGGCAGGAAGGTAGTGCGGTCAGCATGGACCACAGCACACAGTCCCAAGACAAGCTCACTCTCACCGGATCCGTCGCGCTGGGAACCGGGGTAATGATCGGAGCCGGCATCTTCGCCCTCGTGGGCCAGGTCGCGGAATTGGCCGGCGGCTGGGTGCCGTGGGCGTTCCTCGCCGGCGCGGTGGTAGTGGCGTTCAGTTCCTACTCCTACATCCGGTACTCGGCCATCAACCCGTCCTCGGGCGGGATCGCGATGCTGCTCAAAGCCGCCTACGGGCCCGGGGTGGCGGCCGGCACGTTCTCCCTGTTCATGTACGTGTCGATGATCCTCGCCGAGTCCCTGCTGGGGCGGACCTTCGGCACCTACGTGCTGCGGCCGTTCGGCATGCAGGACTCCTCCCTGTGGGTGCCGGTGCTGGCAGTGCTCGCCATCGCCGCCGCCGCGCTGGTCAACCTGGTGGGCAACCAGTGGGTCGAGCGGTCAGCCACCGCTACCGCGGCGCTCAAGATCGTGGGCATCGCTGTGCTGGCGATCGCCGGCATCCTGGCCGCGGGCGTGTCCTCGCTGGACCGACTGTTCACCGTCGCCGAACGCACCCCACCGGAGCACGGCTGGATGGGCTTTCTGGCCGGGGTGACCCTGTGCATCCTGGCCTACAAGGGCTTCACCACGATCACCAACCAGGGCGCGGACCTACGGGACCCGGAGCGCAACATCGGCCGCTCCATCATGATCTCCATCGCCCTGTGCACCGTCCTCTACCTGTTGATCACCGTCGCAGTAACCGCCAGCCTGACCGTTCCGCAGATCATCGGGGCCCGCGACTACGCCCTCGCCGAGGCTGCCAAGCCGATGTTCGGATCCTGGGGCGTCACGCTGACCGTGATCATCGCGGTGGTGGCGACGCTGTCAGGACTCATCGCGAGCTTGTTCTCTGTCTCCAAGCTCTACGACATGCTCCGCGACATGGGCCAGGTGCCGGGACTACCCGGGGCCGGCGGACACCAGTCGCTCTACATCACAGCCGGCCTGGCGATCCTCATGGCAGCCTTCTTCGACCTGTCACAGATCGCCTCCCTGGGGGCGATCTTGTACCTGGCAATGGACATCGCCATCCACTACGGGATCGTCCGACGCCTCAAGGACGACGTCAATGCCAAGGCGTGGATCCCGTGGGTCGCGATCGTCCTCGACGTCGCAGTGCTCGTACCCTTCCTCCTGCTCAAGGCGCAGTCCGACCCACTCACGCTGGGCATCACCGCGATCGTGGCCCTAGTCATCATCACAGCGCAGTGGATCACCGTGCGTCACCGCTCCGCACAATGATCCGCCCTTCTGCGAAAAGCCGATACAACGGGTATTGGACGCTTGTTATTACAAAGATTCTGCGAAGGTCGAACCGAGGGACTGTAGCCAGTTCTGCGCATCAGTAGCGTCGGCGTTAGCTGGGCGCCTCCAGCGACGACTCGGAGAAGAAGGGAGCACATCGATGTCTCACATCACTTCAATGATCGAAACCCACCCCAACGACGCTTCCGGCATAGACGTGCAGAAGCTTGCCGACTGCATCGCCGCGTGTCTCGAATGCGCACAGACTTGCACCTCGTGCGCTGACGCCTGCCTGGCCGAAGAGATGGTCGCAGACCTACGGAACTGCATTCGCCTCAACCTTGACTGCGCCGATCTCTGCGCAACCACTGGCAAAATCCTCAGCCGTCGCACCGGGCAGAACCTCGCCACGGTCAAGACCACGCTCGAGGCATGCCGGACAGCATGCGCAGAATGTGCCACCGAGTGTAAGAAGCACGAGGACATGCACGAGCATTGTCGAGTCTGCGCCGAAGCCTGCCGCAAATGCGAACAGGCCTGCACCGAACTCCTGTCCGCGATCAGCTAACGATCAATGCCCGGCCTGGTCGGTCGTACGACAATCGACCAGGCTGGGCCACCCGCCGATATCCATGCCTTATGTAAAGCGTAGCGATTACCGACATGACGTCCGCGGCACAGCAGAAAAACTATCGAGCGGCTTTTTTGTCAGCTCGAAATCCAGTCTTCGAGAGAGACCCAGTGAACAGGTCCTCATTCAAAAAATAAAGCACCTGTGGAATGTCGTCCACCTCGAAACGCAACTTTCCACCGACACCCATCAACCTGTCTGGATCTAGTTCATTTTCTTCCATTGCCAGACGCAGGTCACTGCTCGACACGCTCGATAGATGATCCCGTCTAACTATCGCTTCCAGACGTGCCTTAAGGCGCGAATCTCTCTTTACTCGAGTTTCGAGTAAGTCTTGACTGACGGACTCCATCGGAACCGACGCCGCAAGGATAGTAATCCATTCAGGAATCTTTTTTGCCAAAGTTTCCTGGTCGCGAAAAAAGGCAGAAAAGACAGTTTGACTAAAGATCCCCAACTTGCCGCGGAAAGAAACCAAATCGATCCATTCATCGAACGCAAATATTGGGTCCTCCACGCGCTGCAGAGTGTCTGACAGCGTGGAGTATATACGTCCCCTCTTAAGTCCCCGGCGAGGATTTGATCTGCGGATAAACACAGCCCTGTCGCCAGCCTCTCCAACTACAATTGCATAAAAGGAAAGGTCTCCTGCAGGGAGATGCTTGGGATTAATCTCCTCTAATCGCTCCGCCCATCCAAGAACTGACAGGAACTTTTCGCCAGAATGTTCGGCGGCGAGATTGGGGGCATCTCCCACCTGGTCGACGTCTAGCACTAAATAGGTCTCTGGAGATAGGTCAGCATCGGGCGTCCAGTCGGCAGGCTCTCTTTGTGCCAGTTGACTCGAGGCGTTCTGGACCACATCCCGGAAGGCAGCTGCTACCTCTTGACTTAAGAGTACCTGCCGCAATTTTAGACTTTTCCCAGATGTCCATCCGACCACCAGTGTCATCGCTGAGCTTACATCGATGTTCTGAACATCAATACCCACGTCACTCATTCATGCGCTCCGTTTCATTTACATCGACTTTGTATATGTGGCCAGATAGCGGGACCGCCGCGATACTCGCCCCGACCCGGGGGCGCGTTCGGGAAACAATCAAGGACTCATGCCCTCCTCCGTCCCGAATCGAGTATATGTGGTACCCCAGAGCGAGCAGTGCCGGATTGACGAGAGAGAGATCGGTGCGGTACAGCAAGATTGCAATCAAGACGATTAGCACCGAATACGCTGCAGCGTTTCCCCAATCATTGATATCTACAAATAAAAATGGCACAATGAAAGTTAGTAAATAAGTCGGTACTTGTTGAGTTTCGTCCCTCGATTCGCTTATTACGAACAACCTTGGGACTACCGAGCTCCGCGCTTTTAGTATAAAAAACACCGTAAGTATAGCGACTGTCGCTAACGCGAATAGTGCTATACCGATAAACCGATGACTTGCAACCAAGCGAAAGCCTACAACGAGTAGCGCCGGCGCTAGTGCAGAAATGAACAACCAGATCCGTGTCATCCCAATCCTGCTTGCTCACAAAGCATTTTTGTCTCCTGCCTCCGTGCGCGCCTAGCGGCGTGGGAGGGAGACAATCCCAGAACAGTGTGCTGCACCACACCGCCCTCACAAAGATGCGCACGTGCAAAGAGGCCAAGAAATCGATTTGGGTAGACAGCCGGCATGCGGAGGCCATCCGCTCGGAGTCTCGTGTTCATTGGGCGATAGTCGCATGCTGATCCGACACTGGGCAGGAAATCGAGTTGCGAAGCTGAGCACTGCCGCCCCGAACCGCTCTGAACCGCCCCAGGGGTGTCCCGCCACCTCCTTTGCGAGTCGAGGGGAGGGCACCCCTCTCATTTGCTTGGATCTGAGGGGCCCCGACAGGGCAGCGGCCTCGGACCCGCCCGCCAGTAACGGGACTTCCCATAATTTGCGTCAGACGCTGTCGCGTTTGACGATCGTCTAACGCGACTCTTCGTGAGCGAACCGTTGACTTCCGGCTCGCGCAGCACGAACCCTAAACCCGGCTCTTGTCGGTGTGGCACGTACAAGTAGCGCAGCAAATGTGGAGACATCACGGCCTTGTGTGGCACTCCTAATCCAGCGACGTGCTCCTCCGGGGGCTTCTCTGGATCCGAGATCGGGGCGAGCTGGTCGACCCCGACAATCGGCGCCGTATTCTTCGATCGCCCAAACACGAGGTCGCGGACAATCGCTGATGGCTCTTCCCCCGCTTTGAGGCGGTCCCGCGCTTCGGCGACCTGCTCGCCGGTCAGGCCGCGTCTGCGTCCCGTGCACCTGGCCTTGGAGGGGACACATCTGATCGCTCCAATGTGACTGCAGTGAAGACAAGGAAGACGCAGAAGGCCAAGAGAAGTCCGGTCACGATTGACCAAAGGATACTTCCTGCGGTGAACGCCCAAATAAAGAGAGCAAGGAACAATCCGGCTAGAAAAAGCGTGAACAATATATCTTCGGACTTGGAGGACTTCCTTGGTGGCCGGCCCGGGGTCCGAGTACTGCTGCTAACGGGGCTCGACGTCGCAGGCTTCGCCGGTGATGGCGACTTCGGCTTGTACGGCTTGGCTGCCCCCATGCGGTTGTACGTACCGCACGATTGGCAGTAAAGCTTTTGCGTTGCGACGAGAGGAGCAGCCAAGCCCGCTACGCCCACCGTCGCTACGCCAGCGGTGGCGCCGAGGATCTTCGCTCTCCTGGTGCGCTTTCGCGTAAAGCTCTTCCCGCCACAGTTTGAACACCGAAGATCGCCACTCCCATCCACCTGAATGTCTTCCACCGCGACCCCTTCGACGAATGAGTCTGAAGCCAGATATGCCTCAGGATGCACATAAGTATGACCTAACAACAATCTGCTGGCTCAGCATTGCCGTCCTCACTACTGGGTCGTGCAACTAAGCCGAGAGCAGCAGCTGAGTCCATCCCGGCTTCAGCGAACCCCTTTCTGCACTTCTCTCTGCAGCGCGCGATAGAGCGTCGATCGCCCGACCCCCAGATCACGTGCGATCGCCGATGGCCCCTCCCCCGCCTCGATGCGGGCTCGCGCCTTGTCGATCTGCTCGTCGGTCAGGACGCGTTTGCGTCCCTTGTACTTGCCCTTTGCTTTGGCGATGGCGATGCCCTCGGCCTGGCGTTCACGGATGATGGCTCGCTCGAACTCGGCGAACGCACCGAGCAGTGAGAGCATGAGGTCGGCTCGCGGGTCCTGGGCGCCGGCGGCGTAGGTGGCCCGCTCGTGGACGAACTCCACGCTCGCGCCCTTCGCGGTGATCTCGCCGACGATCTGCTTGAGGTCGACCAGGGAACGAGCGAGTCGGTCCATCGACGCAACAACCAGCTCGTCGCCGTCGCGCAGGTACCTGATGCACTCTTCTAGCTTCACCCGATCGGCACGAGAGCGAGCGGACTGCTTCTCGATATAGACCCGGTCGCACTCCCCCACCGCCTCGAGCTGACGCGCCTCGTTCTGATCCGCGGCCGACACCCGCACGTACGCCACTCGCTGTCCACGCGGACGCGAGGCCCGGCGAGCTGGCTTCGGCTTCGACTCCGGTTTCCCTTCGATGATGTTTTCCGAGTCCGTCGACTCCACCCGAAAGTTCCAGCCCAGCTCGTCCCGGCGACGAAAGCGGGTCCGCACGCTCCCGCGGCTGACGATGAGCACCTCCTCGCCACCATCACCAGAACGGTTGAGCAACGTCCCGATTCGATCAGCCATGAGGAGACCCTTTCGTCCGGAATCTGTATCAATAGATCCTAGACCCCACGGGAAGGTGTTTCATAAGTGCCGAACTAGACCCTGTGACACAGCGGCGACTGTGGACTTGATCGCTTTGTGGCGGTCTTCTGTGGTTACTTCTTGGCGGCGACGTACGACGTACCAATCGGGCGTTCTGGCCGAAAGGGTTAGAGCGAGTCGGCGACTCACGGGTGGGCGGCCGGGTTTGCGTCTGTTTTGTCAGAGTCCGAATGCTCCGCCGCTGATCAGAATGAAGGCGCCTAGGCCGATCAGGACAATCGGGAACAGGATGTGTTCCCAGCGCTCCAGGACTTCGGCGATCGGTCGGCGGGTGGCGACGAACCTTGCCAGGCCCACCAGTCCCGCCACCAGCACCAGGAACACGATGCAGTAGGCGACCACGGCTCCCGGGCCCACGTTGAGAAAGACGGGGACGTAAACGCCGATGTTGTCTCCACCGTTGGCGAAGGTTACGCCGGCCACGGTCCACACGGCGACGTTCTTGCCCTCGACCTTTGCATCGTCGTCATCATCGTCCCCGCGCCAGGCCTGCCACGCGGCCCACAGTCCCAAGCCCAGTGGGATCAGCCCGAAGTAAGGGATGGCCTGCGGGGGCAGGAAGACTCCCGCGCCCAGGGAGACGAGCACAGCCACGCCGAGGATGCCGGCGAACCCGAGATACTGGCCGGCCAGAATGCGTGCGGTGGTTCCGCGTTGGCCTGCTCCGCGGGCGAAAAACAGCGACAGGACGATGATGTCGTCGATATTGGTGGCAATGAACAGGCCGATCGCCTGCAGGGCCGAGGACAGGATCACGCCTGCACCTCCGTGGCGTGACAACCCGGCACTGAGCAGTCGGGCTCCAAGCAGGAGGCGTTTTCGTTGACCGCGAGGGTGATCTCGACCAAGGAAGATAGCGACCGGGCCAAGTGCGGGTCTGCGATCTCATACCGGGTCTGGCGACCTTCGGGCACTGCGACAACGATCCCGCAGTCGCGCAGGCATGCCAGATGGTTCGACACGTTCGACCGTGTCAGCTCCAGATCCCGGGCCAGCTCCGCCGGGTAGGCCGGCTGCTCCAGCAAGGTCAGCAGTATTCGGGACCGTGTCGGGTCGGCCATCGCCCGCCCTAACCGGTTCATCACATCGACACGAGAAGCAATAGTCAGCACTTGCTGAACTATACAGCGTCTGCTGAACTGTTGTGACAACGCCCTAAAAACCTAAAGGTTTTTAAGGCACATTCACGGCGCCAGGCGGGCCGCCGCGGGAGCCCTCGTCCACCCCGCTGGGGCCGCGGGTTTCAGGCGCAGCATGACGTCGGCATCTGGTTTCGGAAGAGGCCGGCCACGATGCGCAGGCTTTCGCTCATGGTCAGGTACGGCGCCCAGGTGTCGGCCAGATCGTCGACGGTCATGCCGCTTTTGATGGCGTAGGTGGCCGCCAGCATGATCTCCCCGGCCCCGTCCGCCAGAGCGTGCACGCCCAGAACCTTGCCGCTCACGGCGTCGGCGACGAGCTTCACCGCCCCGCGGGTGTCGTGCTGGACGAGCGCCCGGGGGACATCGGACAGGTCCAGGACGCGGCAGTCGCACGCGTGCCCTCGGGTGAGGGCCTCGTCCTCGGTCAACCCCGCCGAGGCCAGCTGGGGCCGGGTGAACACGACCGCAGGAAAGCCGGCGTAGTCGACCCGAGCTGCCGGCGGGTACCTGTCCTCGGTCAGGGCGTTGAGCGCGGCGGCCCGACCGCCGGCGGCGGCGGCGTAGACGTACTGGGGAGCCCCCGAGACGTCACCGGCGGCCCAGACGCGCGGGTTGGAGGTGCGCTGGGTCTGGTCGACCACGACGAAGCCGCGCTCGTCCACGTCCACACCGGCAGCGGCCAGGTTCAGGCCGTCGGTGCGGGGCAGGCGTCCGGTGGCCACCAGGACCTGCGCGCCGCGCACCTGTTCGCCCGAGTCCGTGGTCACCACCACCTCTCCTGCGGGGCCTGGTTCGCGGGCCACAGTGGTCGCGCGCTCTTCGACCACGGTGATGCCGTCGTCGGTGAAGACTTCCCGAAGTCTCTGGGCCAGCTCCGGCTCGGCGTGCGGCGCCAGACGCCCGACCACAGAGACCCGGGTGCCGAGGTGAGCGAACAGCTGGGCCTGCTCCATCCCGACGTACCCGCCACCGATAACGACCAGGGACTCAGGCAGCTCGGTCAGCTGCATCGCGGTGGTGGACGTCAGCCGGTCCACAGAGTCGAGACCGACCACCTCCGGGATGGCGGGGGTGGCACCGGTGGCGACCAGATAGGCCCGGGCCCGCAGCGCCTGGCCGTCGACGGCCAGGGTGTCCCCGTCCAGGAAGCTGGCCTGGCCTGGGCGGACCTGGAAGCCGTAGGCAGCGGCCACATCGGCGTACTTCGCATCACGCAGGCGCTCGATGAGTGCGTCCTTCTGGGCCACCAGATCGCCGAGGTTCACCGGTGCGGCTGACGTTGGGGCACCTTTGAAGGGATTGGTGAGCGCGGCGTGCCGGGCCCCGGCGGCCGCCAGGAGCGTCTTGGACGGCACGCAGCCGATGTTCACGCACGTCCCGCCCAGAACACCGCGCTCAACCAGCACGACGCTCTTACCGGCCTGGCTGGCCGCGATGGCGGCGGACATCGCCGCGCCTCCTGAGCCGATCACGGCCAGATCGACGTCGTAGTCCACACCCATTTGCCCACCTTCCTTCGCGTGACCCCTCTTCAGCGTCCATAGTGGACGTTCCAGCGCAGGGGAAGGTCAAGGCGAACATGGACGAGAGCCGAGAAAGGGGCCACTGTGCGCATCGGTGAGTTGGCCGTGGCCAGCGGCACCACAACCAAGACGCTGCGCTTCTACGAAGAAGCCGGCCTACTACCTGCGCCTGAGCGCACCGCCAACGGATACCGCGACTACACCCCTGCGGCCCTGGCGCGCCTGGACTTCGTTCGCCGCGGCCGCACCGCTGGGCTCACCCTGGCCCAGATTCGCGAGATCCTCGACATCCGCGACGCCGGAGTCGCACCCTGCCAGCACGTGCACGCCCTGCTCGAAGCCCACCTGGGCGACCTGGACCGCCAAATCGCCGACCTGCAAGCACTGCGACACACCGTCGCGCACCTTCACCACAGTGCCACCACCAGCGACCCCACCAAATGCGACACCACGACCGTCTGCCGCTATCTGTGACCAGACCGGTGCTCGCGTGTATCGCCATGAGCAGATGCCGCCACAGAGCGTCGACAGAACCCCGCCATATAACGGCGAAAGCCACAGCGGCGACGGTTGGCGGCATGCCGTCCCGCACGGGTGTACCCCAACGGGATCCTGCCGCGAGCAGGAGTCATCGACAGCAGCATGACGCTCGGACGCTCGGCACCCCAAGGAACGGCGGGGCTCCAGGTGTGACCGCGACGAACTGCCCGGCCCTTGTCTGGATAGTCGTTAAGATAAGGACTCGTTGTCCACTTTTCGTGTTCGCAGTGATGACATCGGACAGATCATCAACGACGGCTCCTGTCCGGTCTGCGTGCTATCCCACTATGGAGGTTGTTAGTGACTCGTCGACGTGGGTTCCTCGCAGAGATGCAGCGGCAGGCTCGCCTGGCCGAGCAGCGTCAGCGTGCAGCAGCCCGTCAGCAGGTGGCAGCCGTACGGCGTGCCGAGCAGGCGCAGCGGGCTGCGGAGCGTGCGCAGGTGGCTGCGGCGCGCTCCGCGCAAGCTGACCGTAAGCGATTGGAGCGCGAGGCCCGAGCAGCGCATGTCGAAGCCATGCAAGCTCGGGTGGAGTCACTAAATGCAGAGCTGGCTGAGCACTATGCAGAACTGGACGGGCTTCTGGAGGCAACCCTTGACGTAGACGACTATGTCGATCTCGAGGCTTTACGTGTGACCGCCCAACATCCACCGTTTCCCAGGTCAGATCTCCGCACCCCCGTCCCCGCGCCAGCGCCGATCCCGGAGCCTCCACTTCCCGTACGCCGTGAAGTTGCGCCACCGAAAGGCCCGTTCGGACGGAAGAAGAAGTTGGCCGCAGCCGAAGCCGAGGTTGATCGCCGCTACGCCGCCGATTACCAGGCATGGCAGGCCGCGATGGATTCGCTTCCTGCGCGCCAGGCAGCACAAGCTGCGGAGCATGCCGAGCTTGAGCGCGTCCGGCTCCAAGCGCTGGCAAAAGCGACCGCACAGTATGAGGCGGAGTCCGCGGAGAGGGAGCGTGCGGCGCGAGAACAGAACGACGAGTTAGACCAACTGATCGCCGGGCTCGGGTACGGCACGGTCGAGGCAGTACAGGAGTATGTCGGAATCGTGCTGGCCAACTCTGTCTACCCTGAGCATTTCCCTGTGGGTCATGAGTCCGAGTTCGAGCCGGCCACAGCAGAGCTCACGCTTCGGGTCACAATGCCTGGTCCAGAGACTGTGCCAACCATTAAGGCGTACAAGTACACGAAGTCCACCGACGAAATCGGTGAGACGCAGCTTTCGCAGAAGGCCGCCAAGGACCGCTACGCAGGCATCGTGCACGCTGTCGCACTGCGTAGCTTGCATGAAGTTTTCGAGGCTGACCGCCGCGGGCTGATTCGCAGCATCTCACTCGAGCTAGGCACCGAGACGATCAGTCCCGCCACAGGGCGTGAGACCTACGTTCCGGAGCGTGTCAAATCAATTGAGACGTGCAGTGGTCGGTTGAGCCTGGCTAGTTTCGGCTGATCGGGCTGCGGGGTCGTTGATGGTCACTTTCTCTGGTAGCCGGGGTGGGCGCGGGCGCCGGGTGAACCGTTCAGGGTGCTTGGCGTAGGCAGCGTCGAGCACGAGCTGCCGCTTGTCGCGGATGTGATCGGCGGTGCCGTCGTGGACGCTGGCCGGGGTGTGCAGTCCGATCCCGCTGTGCCGGTGTTCGTGGTTGTACCAGTGGGTGAACCGGTTCATCCAGGCACGGGCGTGGCCGATGCTGGCGAACCGCTCCGGGTAGTCCGGTGTGTACTTCATGGTCTTGAACTGAGACTCGCTGTAGGGGTTATCGTTGCTGGTGCGCGGCCGATTGTGCGACCGGATGACATCCAGGTCGACCAGCAGCGAGGCCAATGGCTTCGAGGTCATCGCCGCGCCCCCGTCGGCGTGGAGATACCCCGGTGCCCGCCCTTGCTCAGCGATGGCGTCAGCGACCAGGTCAGCCGCCAGTTCGCCGTCCTCGACGGTCTCGATCCGCCACCCGACGACGTAGCGGGAGAAGATGTCGATGACGACATAGGCGTGGTACCAGACGCCCTTGGCCGGACCCCGCATTTTCGTAATATCCCAGGACCAGACGTCATTTGCCGCGGTCGCCACCAGCTCGGGAATCTTGCGCGGCGGATGGGTAGCCTGCCTGCGGCGTTCGCCGTTCATCGCCTGGGCGGCCAAGATGCGGTGCATTGTGCGCTGCGAGCAGTGATACCGGCCCGCGTCGAGCTCTCGGGCCCACACCTGGGCCACCGACAGATCGGCGTAAGCGTCGCTGGTGAGCACGCCCAGCACCGCGGCGCGGTCCGGGTCGCTGAGCTCGGCAGGATGTCGGGCTTTGGGGTGCGGGCCGTAGGCGCGCGGCTTCGGATTCGCCTGGCGGTGGTGCGTTGCCCGCGACCGGCCAACCAGCGCACATGCGCGCACCACACCCAGCAGCGCGGTCAGCAGCTGCGCGGTCTCGGCCTGCCAGGTGCGCCAGGCCGCCCGGCTCACCGCGTGTTCTTTTTCGAGAGCGCCTCCAAGAACGCGACACCTTTTCCCATGACCTCCAAAGCGGCGTCACGATCAGCGATGACCTCGTCCTTTCGGGCCGCGTCCGTCTCGAGCTTGCCGATCTGCTTTTCCAGTTCGGCGATGCGCGCCTGTTCCGGCGACAGGCCCTCCCGAGGCTTCTTCTTGGACACCCTGCCCAGTGTTCCGGCTTCGATCTGGGCCCGCCACTGTTTGACGCTGGAATCGTAGAGTCCCTCACGCCGCAGCACCCGGCCTTTCTCACCGGCCGGGGCCTGGTCGTACTCGGCGACGATCCGCCGCTTGTACTCGGCGGTGAACGTCCGCCGCGCCGGCCGCCCGGCCCGCGGGGATTCCACCGTCTCCTGTGCCGGCACCGGCGTCGGCTGCAAGGCCTCCACGGCCGCAGCAGTGGTAGCAGTGATCGTCATGCTGGGTTCTCCTTCAGTCGCGCCCCAGCCTCTCATCCAGCCAGTCCGGGTGTCTCACCTCAGTCTGGCGGATAGGGTTCCCTTTGCCGCTGTAGCCGTTGACCGCGACTCGTTCAACGAGCTGGACCTCTCGGAGATTGTCCCGGCCGTAACACTCCAGCATCTCGGCGCGGTGGTCTCGAAAAACCCGCACGGTCTGGCCCCGATCAACCCATCTGGCATCAGGCGCCTCTAGCCAGCCATGAACCTAATTTTCAACCCACCACCGGGATGGCCTAAGCCTCAATTCACCGATGAAGTA
>NZ_JAALEF010000054.1:0-2161 GCF_014145245.1 Dietzia sp. B44
CCCCTACCGGGTGGTCGGCCTGGTCTCCGATCGCCAGTGCGAGGCCGTGACCCGCGCCCGGGCCGCCGGACTGCCCACCGCGGTCGTCCGTCCGGCCGATCACCCCGACCGCCCGTCCTGGGACCGTGCGCTGACGGACGCGGTGCGCGGGTTCTCGCCGGACTGGGTCGTCTCCGCGGGCTTCATGCGCATCCTCGGCGAGGCGTTCCTCGGTGAGTTCGCCGGGCGCGTGGTCAACACCCATCCGGCCCTGCTGCCGTCCTTCCCCGGCGCCCACGCGGTGCGGGACGCGCTCGCCTACGGGGTGAGGGTCACGGGATGCACCGTCCACCTGGTCGACGCCGGGGTGGACACGGGCCCGGTGATCGCCCAGTGCGCGGTCGACGTCCTCCCCGACGACACCGAGTCGTCCCTCCACGAACGAATCAAGGTCGTCGAGCGCGAGCTGCTCGTCGACATCCTCGCGGCCGCCGCCCGTGGCCGACTCCACACCGAAGGTCGAAAGGTGCACCTATCGTGACCGACTCCCGCAGGCCCGTCCGCCGTGCGCTCATCAGCGTCTACGACAAGACCGGACTCGAGGATCTCGCGCGGGGTCTGGCGGCCGCCGACGTCGAGATCGTGTCAACCGGTTCCACCGCCCAGCGCATCGCGGCCGCGGGGGTCGCGGTGACGCCCGTCGAGGACCTGACCGGGTTCCCCGAATGCCTGGAGGGCCGGGTGAAGACCCTGCACCCGCGGGTGCACGCGGGCATCCTGGCCGACACGCGCAAGCCGGAACACCTCGAGCAGGTCGCGGAACTCGGTGTGCGTCCGTTCGAGCTCGTCGTCGTCAATCTCTATCCCTTCACAGACACCGTCGCCTCCGGCGCGGACTTCGACGCGTGCGTGGAGCAGATCGACATCGGTGGTCCGTCCATGGTCCGGGCGGCGGCCAAGAACCACCCGTCGGTCGCGGTGCTGGTGGACCCGGCCGGGTACGGCGAGGCCCTGGACGCGGTGGCCGCGGGCGGATTCCCGCTGGAGGAGCGCCGTCGGCTCGCCGCCGCCGCCTTCCGCCACACCGGTGCCTACGACGTCGCGGTGGCCACCTGGATGACGGAGCAGACCGCGACCCCCGCGGGGGACGGGGACGAGAGCTTTCCGGTGTGGCAGGGGCAGAGTCTCGACCTGGCCGCCACCCTGCGCTACGGAGAGAACCCGCACCAGGGCGCCGCCCTCTACACGGACTCCGCCGCGGCCCCCGGACTCGCTCAGGCCGAGCAGCTGCACGGCAAGGAGATGAGCTACAACAACTACGTCGACGGCGACGCCGCCTGGCGGTCCGCGTTCGACCACGCCGAGCCGTGCGTGGCGATCATCAAGCACGCGAACCCGTGCGGCATCGCGATCGACGCCGACATCGCCGCGGCCCACCGCGCCGCCCACGAGTGCGACCCCGTCAGCGCGTTCGGCGGGGTGATCGCCGCCAACCGCGAGGTGACCCTGGAGATGGCCGAGCAGGTGGCCGAGATCTTCACCGAGGTGATCATCGCGCCCTCCTACGCGGACGGTGCCGTGGAGATCCTGCAGCGGAAGAAGAACATCCGGATCCTCGAGGCGAACCCGCCGGCGCAGGGGGAGCTCGAGCGCAAGCAGATCTCCGGCGGCGTGCTGGTGCAGCAGCGCGATTCGTTGGACGCCGACGGCGACGTGACCGCGGGGTGGACCAAGGCGTGCGGCGACGACGCCGACGAGGCGACCCTGCGCGACCTGCTGTTCGCGTGGCGCGCCTGCCGGGCGGTCAAGTCCAACGCCATCCTGCTGGTCCAGTCCGGCGCCACCGTCGGAGTGGGCATGGGCCAGGTCAACCGTGTCGACTCGGCCCGGCTCGCGGTGCAGCGCGCGGGGGAGCGGGTGACCGGGGCCGTGGCGGCGTCGGACGCGTTCTTCCCGTTCGCCGACGGGCTCGAGGTGCTCGCCGAGGCCGGGGTGCGCGCGGTGGTGCAGCCGGGCGGGTCCGTCCGGGACGCAGAGGTGATCGAGGCCGCCGAGAAGGCCGGGATCACGATGTACTTCACCGGCGCCCGGCACTTCTTCCACTGAGTTCGACGGTACCGAGGTCGCAGATGGATCAGCAGGAGGCCGTGGCGCTGACCCCACGAGCCCAGGCCAAGGCCCA
>NZ_JAALEF010000517.1:0-249 GCF_014145245.1 Dietzia sp. B44
GCGGGTCCCGCGGACGCGGAGCCGGATCTGTTCAGCCTCGAGGATCCGGGTAGTGCCATCGCGACGTCGACAGCGACAGAGCGGTCCGCGTCGGGCGCCTCGGATGTCGACCTCGTCGTCGAGCTGGAGCGCTCACTGCTCACCGATGTCGTCCGCGGTGACCGACGCAGGCTCGAGACACTCCTGGACCCCTCATGGAGCCACGTGTGCGCCCGCGGACGGGTCTGGTCGCGCGGGGACAGGCTCCCA
>NZ_JAALEF010000517.1:301-7630 GCF_014145245.1 Dietzia sp. B44
GCATCCGGAGACCACACGATGGAGGTCATCGAGGCCCGCGAACTCGCCTCCGACACGATCCTGGTGATCTGGCGCGAGCGGTCCCGTGGTGACTCGATCCTGCGCAGCTCGGTGTGGGTCCGGTCCAGGGGCTCCTGGCGCCAGACCTTCCATCAGGGCACTGCCGAGACCTGAGTTCCCTCCGCGCGGACGTTCTGCCGGGGAGGCGCGCCGCACACGGAACGGCGCCCCTCACCACGTCTGGCGAGGGGCGCCGTTCGTCGACCGCGGCGCGGGGCCTACAGGCCGCCCAGCAGCAGATGGAGCAGATCCCCCACGATTCCGATGAGACCGGCGACTAGACCCATGCTTCCACTCCCTACAGGTGATGTGACACCCGACGGGTTCCTCTCCCCGTCGAGCTGAAAGCGACTCTAAGGACGTAGTGTGACGGAGGTGTTTCGCCCCGCGGCCTACGCCGTGAACTTGGGTTTCGTCGCTGCAAGGATACATCTGTATAGATTTATTCTTACGCAGTGGCCTGCGCCCTGGGTGTCCTATCCGCGGCGCGGTGCGGTGAACCCGACCGCCTGATAGACCTGCGAGAGCACGGGCCCGGCCACGGATCTCGCGCGATCCGCGCCGTCAGCGAGGATCTGCTCGAGTTGGCCCCTGTCGGACATGTACTCGTCGAACCGACCGCGCAACGGGGTGACGAAGGCCTCGAGGGCATCGGCGGTGTCGGTCTTGAGCGCGCCGTACCCCGCCCCCGCGGCATGGTAATCGGCCACGAGGTCCGCCACCGGCCGCCCGGTGAACGCCGACTGGATGGTCAACAGGTTCGACACACCCGGCTTCATCTCGCGATCGAAGCGGATGTCACCATCGGAGTCGGTCACCGCGCTGCGGATCCGCTTGGCGGAGACCTTCGGGTCGTCGAGCAGATTGACGATCCCCTTGGGGTTCTCCCCCGACTTGCTCATCTTGGCCGTGGGGTCCTGCAGGTCGTAGATCTTCGCCGAGCCCTCGAGGATCTTGCCCTCGGGCACCACGAAGGTCTTCTTGTAGCGGGAGTTGAACCGCATCGCTAGGTCGCGGGTCAGCTCGAGGTGCTGCCGCTGGTCCTCCCCCACCGGCACGAGGTGCGGGCGATAGAGCAGGATGTCGGCGGCCATGAGGACCGGGTAGGTGAACAGCCCCACGGTCGTCCCGTCCGTGCCCTGTTTGGACGACTTGTCCTTGAACTGCGTCATCCGGGCGGCCTCGCCGTACCCGGTGATGCACCCCAGGACCCAGGCCAGCTCGGCGTGCTCGGGCACGTGCGACTGCACGAACAGCACCGAGCGGCCCGGATCGACCCCCAGCGCGAGGAGCTGTGCGCAGCCGCGGAACACCCGTTCGCGCAGCTCCTTGGGATCCTGCCTGACGGTGATCGCGTGGAGGTCGGGGATGAAGTAGTAGGCATCATAATCGTCCTGCAGGTCCACCCACTGCCGCACGGCGCCCAGGTAGTTGCCGAGATGGTAGGAGTCGGCGGTGGGCTGGATGCCGGACAGGACGCGCTGGCGCGTCGCGGGCGCCCCGGTCGCGGCGGTCGTGGGCGCAGGAGCTGCGGAAGTGGACTGCTCAGACATGGCGCCCATCTTCCCACGGCGCCCCCGGCCCCCCGATCACGCCCTCATCGGCCGGTGGACCGGTCCTGCTCGGGCGGGAACCCGCCCGTCGCCACCGGCCCCCAGTCGTCGATCGTCACCCGGATGAGGCATTTGCGCTGCCGCACCATGGCCTCGCGGTACTCGTCCCAGTCGCTGTGTTCGCCGGCGACGCTGCGGAAGTACTCGACCAGCGGCTCCACAGCCTCCGGGAGGTCGACGATCTCAGCGGTTCCGTCGACGTGGACGTAGGGCCCGTTGAACTCGTCGGACAACACGCACACACTGACCGCCGCGTCCCGTCGGATGTTGCCCACTTTCGCCCGCTGCGGGTAGGTGGCCACGACGAGCCTGCCCTCGGAGTCGACACCACAGGTCACGGGCGAGCTCTGCAACCCTCCCGAGGACTTCCGCGTGATGAGCACCGCGCGGTGCCGCGGGCGCAGGAACTCCTCGAGTCCGGCTCGGTCAGGACGGTCGGCAGTCGCATACGTCGGCATGGAGCCGAGGTTACGGATGTGCTCGCCGCGCGGCATCCGCGATCGCGGGCCCCTCCGGTGCGGACGCCCTCGTCGTCGTCACTCGTAGACGACGGTGACCGGCGCGTGGTCGGACCACCGCATGTCGTAGGCACTCGCACGGTCCACCCGGTCGGCCACGGCACGATCGACCAGGCCGTCGGTCACCACGTGGTAGTCGATGCGCCAGCCCGCGTCGTTGTCGAAGGCCTTGCCGCGTTGGCTCCACCAGGAGTACGGGCCGATCTCGTCGGGGCGACGATGGCGGACGATGTCGGTCCACCCGCTGGCGTCGGCGAACAACTCTGACATCCACTCACGCTCGTGGGGCAGGAAGCCGGAGCTCTTGTGGTTCCCCTTGTGGTTCTTCAGGTCCGCCTCGCGGTGGGCGATGTTCCAGTCGCCGCAGATGATCATCTCGTGACCGTCGCGGGCGCCGACCAACTTCGCGCTCTCGGCGAGGTGCTCCCGGAAGCTCGCCATGAAGCGGTCCTTCTCGTCCTGCTTGGGGGTCTCGGCCGTCCCGGAGGGCAGGTAGAGGCTGGCGACGGTGACGGTCTCCCCGTCGACGGCGCCGGGGTACACCGCCTCGATGTAGCGGCCGGACTCGTCGAACTCGGGATCACCGTGCCCGATGCGCACCTCCGCGGGCTCGTGCCGGGACAACAGCGCGACGCCGGCCCGGCCCTTGAGCGAGGAGGCGGAGCCGACGAGGTGCCAGCCGGCGTCGAGGGCCGGGGCTAGCGCCTTACGGGTCTGGCCCTCGTCGGCGCGGACCTCCTGGAGCGCGACCACGTCCGCGCCACTGCCCTCCAGCCAGGGCAGGAATCCGAGGTTGGTCTCCGACCGCTGCTTGACGGCGGCGCGGATCCCGTTGACGTTGACGGTGCTGACGGTGAGGCTCACGCCGCTCAGGCTACCGACCCGGTCAGACGTATCCGTTGACACCCGGTTCGCACATTCATACATTGAGACGATCAATGTATGAATGAAGGGAACTGAAGGATGCACGGAGCGACGGCAGTGGTCCTCGGCGGGAGCGTGGCGGGCCTGTGCTCGGCCGGTGTCCTGGCGCCACACTTCGACAGGGTGGTGGTGCTCGAGCGGGACGAACTGCCGCCCGGCGCCGAGCACCGGCGCGGGGTCCCCCAGAGCAAGCACCCGCACTTCGTCCTCAACGCCGGGCGACGCGCGATCGGCGCGATCTTCCCCGGGTTCGAGGAGTCGCTCATCGAGGCGGGCGGGATGCTGCTGATGCCCTCGATGGACGCGGCCTACGGCGAGATGGACGGCTGGGGGCCGCGCAAGGCCAGCACCATGACGATGATCTACTCCTCCCGCATCCTCATCGAGCGTGTCCTGCGGGAGAAGGTCCGCGACCTGCCGACCATCGAGATCTGCGAGGGCGTGACCGCGTCGGGCCTGTCCACCACCGGAGGCGGGACACCGGCCGGGCGAGTGACCGGGGTGGAGTACCGCGACGCGCACGGCGAGACCCGGATTTTCGAGGCCGATCTCGTGGTGGACGCCCTCGGTCGCGGGTCCTCCGTCCGGGACTGGCTCGCCGCCGCCGGCTGGCCGGCCGTCCCCGAGAAGACCCTCGACGCCAAGGTCACCTACACGTCCCGCTGGTACCAACTCCCGGACGCCTCGCAGCGGCCGCCGAACTGGTGGTGGAAGCACCTGGTCCTGACCCCCACCCAGGACACCGGCCCCCATCCGCAGGAGCACGAGTTCCTCTCCAACTTCTTCCCCGTCGAGGGTGACCGCGCGATCTCGTGCATGGGCTCGTGGGGGATCCGGATGCCGCGCACGCCCGAGACGTTCGAGGCCGCCGCCGACCAACTCCGCGCGCCCACCTTCGCCGCCGCCATGCGGGCCGGCACCCCGATCTCGGAGGTGCACCTCACCCGCGCCACGGGCAACAAGTGGCGCCGCTACGACGAGCTGGCACACCCACCGCTGGGCCTGGTGGCCATCGGGGACGCGGCCTGCGCCTTCAATCCGTTCTACGCGCAGGGGATGAGCTCGGCCGCCCGCTCGGCGGTCGTGCTCTCCGACATCCTGGCCGAGCACCGGTCACTCGACTCCTCGTTCACCCGCGCGTTCCTCGACCGGCAGCGCACGTCACTGGAGGTGCCGTGGATGCTGGCCATGGCCCGCGACCAGGGATACGACTTCGCCGAGGGCACGGAGGTCGCGCCCGCGTGGCGACGCAGGATCATGTCCCGGGTGTCGTGGCCGGTGTTCAACGCCATCACCGCCGCCGCCCGTGAGGACGACCACGTGGAGCAGACGTTCACCGCGGTGTTCAACCTCGACAAGTCGCTCCGCGACATGATGACGGACCCGCGCTTCGTCTACGGCCTGCTGCGCCACAAGGTCCGCGAGGCGCTCGGCCGCACCCGCGTGCCGGGTGGCTTCGACATCCGCCTCGACCCGCCCGGTACCGACTACTCCGATCCCGCGAACCCCGTGGAACCGGCGGCCTCCGCCGTCCGGTCGGCGACCCGACAGACGAAGGGCTGAGCGATGGCGTACTCCTGTGAACCCGATGCCCGGCAGGTCGCCGATTTCCTCGGCTTCTCCTGCGACGACGCACACCCCGTGGGGGCCGTTCGCTCACCGTTCGCCCTCGAGCACTGGACCATGCCCCTGCTCGAGGTGCTGATCATCGCCGGTGCGGTCTTCGCCCTCGTGCACGCGTGGCGGCGCTGGAGGCGCGACGGCGACCCGGTCAACCTCGGGCTGTGGTTCGCCTCCCTGATCTACCTGGCGGTCATAGAGCCACCGCTGTACTTCCCCGAGTGGTTCGGTCTGCAGGACTACGTGGGCTTCATCTTCTCCCACAACGTCTTCACCGTGCAGTTCATGTTCGACCGACTGCCGCTGTACATCGTGGCGTTCTACCCGGTGATCTCACAGCTCACCTACGAGCTCGTCCGCGCCCTGGGGATCTTCGCCCGGCGCGGGGCCGCGATCGGGGCGATCGCCACCGCGTTCGCCAGCCAGGTGTTCTACGAGATCTTCGACCAACTCGGGCCCCAGCTCAGGTGGTGGGCGTGGAACCCCGACAACATGATCAACACGCCGATGTTCGCCTCCGTCCCGATGAACAGCATGTGGGTGTTCGCCTCGGTGTCCTTCGGCGTCATGGTGTGGCTCGTCGTGAAGCTCCTGGGCGGGCCCGGGCGCACCGGAACGCCCATGGGCGGCGGCTCGGTGGCCTGGCGGACCGTCGTCGCGGGGGTGCTCACCCCGGTACTCATGGTGATCCTGGCCGCGCCCACCAGGGTCGGCGTGGACACCGAGAGCGAGGGAACCCTCCAACGGACCATCCTCTGGACGTTCCTCGGCATCCTCTGGCTCGTCGGCCTGTGGCTGCTGGCGGACGGGACCCGCCGGACCTGGCGGGGCTCGACGCCACCGGTCGCCTCACCGGCCTTCGTCCGCGTCTACCCGGTCCTCTACGTCGGTGTACACGCGGCGTTCTGGATCGCGGCACTCCCGGCCTTCCTGGGAGCGACGGACGGGGTCACCGGCGGTGGCACCCCGATCGGGAGCGGGTGGTACGCGCTCGCCTGCTTCGCGGTCGCCATCTGGTTCGTCGTCGCGGCGCTCCTGGCGACCCGGTCCCCCTCCCGCGAGGTCGGCTCCGCCCCCGGCACCACCGCGGGCACCGGGGATCCGCGGACGCGCGAGGCCGATGTGACACCCTGAACCGATGGCGAGACACGGGTGGGGGGGCCGGCCCCCGGCGGACGAGGAGGAGGCGCGTCAGCGCATCATCGACGCCACCGCCGGGCTGATCGACCGGCACGGAGTAGCCAAGACGACGCTCTCCGACGTCGCGGCCGAGCTCGGCGTGACCCGGCAAACGGTGTACCGGCACCTCGGGAGCATCGGCGAGATCATGAGCGCCGTGGCGGCCCGGGGTGCCGAGGACTTTGTCGACCGGTTGGTCTCCCACCTCGAGGGCAGCCGGACTCCCGCGGAGGCCGTGGTCGAGGGGATCCTGTTCTGTCTGCGCACAGTGCCGAGCGACCCACGACTCAACCTGCTGCTGCAACTCGGCGACACCGCCACGTTCAGCCGGGCGGCCACCTCGCCGCTGATGCTCGACTACGGCTCGGCGATGCTGCGTCGGTTCCCCGTGGAGTGGTCCGACGCCGGGGTCTCCGACGCCGACCTCGACGGCCTCGCCGAGATGATCATGCGACTCCTCATCTCGCTGCTGGACTCCTCAACCGAGGTGCCGCGACCGGAGGACGAGGTCCGGGCGCTGCTCGACCGGTGGCTCGTGCCGGCGCTCACCCCGTCGTGACCACGTCCCGGTCCGGTCGGGGGGCGGCCAGAACCGCGCCTACGAGGATCGCCAATCCGACCGCCGCGAGGGCGGCCCCCGCGAGGGCCGGGGAGGTGTAGCCGAAGCCCAGCGCGATCACCACTCCGCCGAGCCACGCCCCCAGGGCGTTGGCGGCGTTGAGCGCCGAGTGATTGAGCGCGGCCGCCAGCGTCTGCCCCCGGCCCGCGTACTGCATCAGCCGGGCCTGCAGTCCGGGCACGAGGGCGGACCCCGTCGCCCCCACGAGGAACAGGCCCACCAGTGCCGTGACCGGATGGTGCGCGGCCACCGCGAACAGGGCCAGGACCACGGTCATGCCCGAGGCGATCGCGACCAACCCACGGTCGAGGTCCCGGTCCGCGACCACTCCGCCCAGCAGATTTCCGGTCACCATGCCGAGACCGTAGACGGCCAGCACCGCGGGCATCCAGCCGCGGTCGATACCGGCCACGTCGACCATCGTCCACTGGATGTAGGTGTAGACGGCGAACATCCCGCCGAACCCCACACCGCCCACGGCGAGGGTCGCCAGGATCTGCGGCCGGGCCAGCGCGGCCAGCTCCTCGCGCGCCCTGACCACCACTGCGCCGGACGGTTCGGGGACGACGACGAAGATGGCCGCCACGGTCAGTGCCCCGATCACCCCGACCGCGAGGAAGGCCGCCTGCCACCCGGCGGCCTCCCCGAGCCACGTGGCCGCGGGGACACCGATCACGGTCGCCACCGACAGACCCAGCAGGACCAGCGACACCGCGCGAGCCTGCTTGCCCGGGCCGGCGAGCGAGGCCGCGACCAGCGAGGCGACACCGAAGTAGGCCCCGTGCGGGATGCCGGC
>NZ_JAALEF010000517.1:7880-13348 GCF_014145245.1 Dietzia sp. B44
CCTCAACAGCCCCATCGCCGCGAACTCGGTGACGCCGATGCCGAACCCACCCAGTGCGAGCGCGAGGATCGCGAACGCCACGCGGCGGGGGGTGGGCGCGGCGACGGTGGCGGGGCTCGTGGTCACCGGAGCAGGCTACGCCCGCGCCCGCGCGGGCCCGCCTTGCCCAGGCCCGATCAGGGGGCGGTGCGCATGAGACGCCGACCGCCGTAGACCACCAGGAACGCGGTGACGTACATGACGATGCTGTAGACGGCGGCGGCGAGCCCCACCTCCTCGTCGCCGATCACGGTGAAGGCGATGAGCAGGGTCAGGGTGGTGTTCTTGATGCCGAACTCGACCGCGATCGCGATCTGCTCGGAGCGGCGCAGACGGCACACCCAGGCGAGTAGCCCGCCCAGAACGATCAGCGCGAGGTTCAGCACGACGACCGCGGGCCCCACCGACACGACGAGGTCGACGATCCGGTCCCTCTCGCCGAGCACGATGCCCACGATGAGCAGCACCAGGACGACGAGTCCGACGATGCCAACGAAGCGCTCGATGCGGGCGGCCAGCGCGGGCTTCCTCGCCCGGAGGATCATGCCGAGCAGGACCGGGATGAGGATGACACCCAGCAGGAGCCCGAAGGTCTGGCCGAGCGGGACGGTCACCTCGGCGTCGGCGGCCCCCGGGATGATCCGAGCGCCGATACCGAACCACATCGGCAGCGTGAGGATCACGGCCACGGAGGTGAGTGCGGTGAGGATGACCGACAGTGCGACGTTGCCGCGGGCCAGGTAGGTGATGAGGTTCGACGTCGCCCCACCGGGAGTCGCCGCCACCAGGACGACTCCGAGTGCCAGCATCGGGGGGAGCCCGAACACCAGGGCCACACCCACGCCCGTCAGCGGCACCAGGACCAGCTGGCCGAACAGTCCGACGATCGTGGCCCACGGCGACCTGGCCTGGACCGCGAAGTCCTCCTTGGTCAGGCTGAGCCCGATGCCGACCATGATGATGGCCAGCGCGACGGGCAGGCCTATGTCGATCAGGGGACTCTGGTCCACGTGGTGCTCCTCGGGTGCTCGCGGGTCGGCGGACGGCGGCCCTCATGTGAGATGGACCACTGTCCGACACCGTAGCCGCTCAGGCGCGGGCCCTCTTGAGGTTCTGGTCCAGGGCGGCGAGGAAATCCTCGGTGGTGAGGTGGTCCTGGTCCTCGCCGACCAGGAGGGCGAGATCCTTGGTCATCTGGCCGCCCTCGACGGTCGAGATGACGACGTCCTCGAGTTGGTGCGCGAACTCGATGACCTCGGGGGTGTTGTCGAGAGTGCCCCGGTGCTCGAGCCCGCGGGTCCAGGCGAAGATCGACGCGATCGGGTTGGTGGAGGTGGGCTCGCCCTGTTGGTGCCGCCGGAAGTGGCGGGTGACCGTCCCGTGCGCGGCCTCGGCCTCGCAGGTCTTCCCGTCCGGAGTGAGCAGGACCGAGGTCATCAGGCCGAGCGAGCCGAAGCCCTGGGCCACCGTGTCGGACTGCACGTCGCCGTCATAGTTCTTGCAGGCCCAGACGTACCCGCCCTCCCACTTGAGCGCGGAGGCGACCATGTCGTCGATGAGTCGGTGCTCGTAGGTCAGGTCGGCGGCGTCGAAATCCGCCTTGAACTCGCGGTCGAAGACGTCCTGGAAGATGTCCTTGAACGCGCCGTCGTAGGCCTTGAGGATCGTGTTCTTGGTCGACAGGTACACGGGGTAACCGTGCTGCAGTCCGTAGTTGAACGAGGCGCGTGCGAAGTCCTCGATGGACTCGGTGAAGTTGTACATCCCCATGACCACACCGCCGTCGTCCGGCATCTCGACGATCTCGTGCTCGATCGGCTCGGAACCGTCGGCCGGTGTGTAGGTGATGGTGACCGTGCCCGCACCGGGCACCCTGAAGTCGGTGGCGCGGTACTGGTCGCCGAAGGCGTGCCGGCCGACGATGATCGGCTTGGTCCAGCCCGGCACCAGGCGGGGGACGGTGGAGATGATGATCGGGGCGCGGAAGATCGTCCCGCCGAGGATGTTGCGGATCGTGCCGTTCGGCGAGCGGTACATCCGCTTGAGACCGAACTCCTCCATGCGGGCCTCGTCCGGCGTGATGGTCGCGCACTTGACCCCCACCCCGTGCTTCTTGATGGCGTTCGCGGCGTCCACGGTGACCTGGTCGTCCGTGGCGTCGCGGTTGGAGATGCCGAGGTCGTAGTACTCGAGGTCCACGTCCAGGTAGGGGTGGATGAGCTCGTCCTTGATGAACTTCCAGATGATGCGGGTCATCTCGTCGCCGTCGAGTTCGACGACCGTCCCCTCGACCTTGATCCTGGCCATCGGACCCTCTCTCCCCGCTCGCCCCTCCGGGGCCCGCGTGTCGGCACCACTGTGACGTACGCCTCATCTTACGGATCCGCCCGGTTCCCGAGAGGCCCCTGCGCGCCGTTACCCCTCGTTGCCGCCGCCGAGCGGCTTAGGCTAACCTCTCCCCAGGTCATGAGTTCCAGCGACAAGCCCCGGCTCGCTGGACGGCAACCCTCCACCGCGGTGGGGTGCCCCGGGAGACGACCTGGCCACCACCCACCCGGGTGACAGGCAAGCGCGGGTCCGCTGTCGTCAAGCGGCCGGACCCTTCTGACGAGAGGAGGGGCTCCGCCCCTATGACGTACGACAACAGCAATCCCGACTGGGCCTTCGAGACCCGCCAGATCCACGCCGGTCAGCCGGTCGACTCCGACACCGGTGCGCGCAACCTGCCGATCTACCAGACCACCTCGTACGTCTTCGCGGACGCCAAGCAGGCCGCGGACCGGTTCGCGCTCGCCGAGATGGGCCCGATCTACACCCGGATCACCAACCCCACGGTCGCCGCCGCGGAGGATCGCATCGCGTCGCTCGAGGGCGGCGTCGCCGGTCTGCTCTTCGCGTCCGGCCAGGCCGCCGAGACCGCGGTCATCCAGGCGATCGCCCAGTCCGGTGGCCACGTGGTGGCCTCCCCCCGCCTCTACGGCGGTACCGACACCCTGCTCCGGCACACGCTGCCCAAGTACGGCATCGAGACCACGTTCGTGGAGAACCCGGACGACCCCGCCTCCTGGCAGGCGGCGGTACGGCCGGACACCAAGCTGTTCTACGGCGAGTCCATCTCGAACCCGCTGAACGACATCCTCGACATCCCGGCGATCGCCGAGGTCGCGCACCGCAACCAGGTTCCGCTCGTCATCGACAACACGGTGGCCACCCCGTACCTCATCCGCCCGCTGGAGCTGGGGGCGGATGTCGTCGTCTCCTCGGCCACCAAGTACCTCGGCGGCCACGGCGCCTCCCTCGGCGGCGTCCTGGTCGACGGCGGGAAGTTCGACTGGCGCGTGC
This sequence comes from Dietzia sp. B44, assembly GCF_014145245.1. Classification (NCBI taxonomy): domain Bacteria; kingdom Bacillati; phylum Actinomycetota; class Actinomycetes; order Mycobacteriales; family Dietziaceae; genus Dietzia; species Dietzia sp. B44. The sequence goes on from NZ_JAALEF010000517.1 coordinate 11,262, forward strand.
AGCGGGACGGGCAGGACGTGTTCCCGTCCTTCACCACCCCGGATCCCGCGTACCACGGTCTGGTCTACGCCGACCTCGGGGCGCCCGCCCTCGCGCTCAAGGCCCGCGTGACGCTCCTGCGCGACACCGGCGCGGCGGCCTCCCCGTTCAACGCGTGGACCCTGGTCCAGGGCATCGACACCCTGAGCCTGCGCATCGAGCGCCATGTGTCCAACGCGCAGCGGGTGGCCGAGTGGCTCGAGGCGCGCGAGGACGTGGCGGGCGTCCAGTACGCCGGCCTGGCCTCCTCGCCGTACAACGCGCTGCAGAAGAAGCTGTCCCCCAAGGGTGCGGGCGCGATCGTCACGTTCGACCTCGCGGTGCCGCAGGGCGCGTCCGAGGAGGACATCACGACGCGGGCGTGGACGTTCATCGACGCGCTCAAGCTGCACTCGTGCCTGGTCAACATCGGCGACGTCCGGTCGCTGGTGTGCCACCCGGCCACCACCACCCATTCCCAGGGCACGCCCGAGGCCAACGCGATCGCCGGGGTCACCACGGCGACCGTCCGTCTGTCGGTGGGCATCGAGGCCGTCGACGACATCATCGGTGACCTCGAGCTCGGTTTCGCCGCGCTCTCCTGACGTCCGCCCGCATGGTCCGCCCCACCGATCCACTCGCGCTGTTGCCCCCGGGCGACGGCACCCTCGGCCGTGTCGCCATCGGCGACCTCACGCTGGTCACGGGTGTCGTCCTCCCGGGGGTGACCCTCGCGGTGCAGCGGTGGGGCCGGATCTCGGAGGACCGGTCCAACATCGTCCTGGTCGAACACGCGCTGACCGGGGACTCCCACGTGGTCGGCTCCGTGGACTCGCTCCACCCGACGCCCGGGTGGTGGAACGGACTCGTCGGGCCCGGGCTGCCGCTGGACACCGACCGCTACTGCGTGCTGTCCGTGAACGTGCTCGGCGGGTGTCGGGGGTCGACGGGCCCCAGTTCACTGCACCCCGACGGCCACTACTGGGGCGCCCGCTTCCCGGCCGTGTCCGTCCGCGACATGGTGGAGGCCGAGCGGGTCCTGGCCGACCTGCTGGGGATCGAGCGGTGGGCCGCGGTGATCGGCGGTTCCATGGGCGGGGCCAGGACCCTCGAGTGGATGGTCACCCATCCGGACCGCGTCCGGGCGGGCTGTGTCCTGGCGGTCGGGGCGCGCGCCTCCGCGGACCAGATCGGGGTGCAGACCGCGCAGATCATGGCCGTGACCTCCGACCCCCACTGGCAGCAGGGCGGGTACCACGGCACCGGCCGCACCCCCGTCGCCGGACTCGGGATCGCCCGTCGCATCGCGCACCTGTCCTACCGGGGAGAGCTGGAACTGGACGAGCGGTTCGCCAACCGTCCGCAACCCGGTGAGGACCCCCGGGGCGAGGACCTGTCGATGTCGGGGCGCTTCGCCGTGCAGTCCTACCTCGACCACCAGGCCGGCAAGCTCGTCTCCCGCTTCGACGCCTGCACCTATGTCCTGCTCACCGACGCACTCAACCGTCACGACGTGGGCCTGGGACGAGGCGGGGTCGAACAGGCCCTGCGCTCCTGTCCCGTTCCCTGTGTGATCGGCGGGGTGACCACCGACCGCCTCTATCCCCTGCGCCAGCAGGAGGAGCTCGCCGCGCTGTTGCCCGGCGCCGATCCACTGGTGGTGATCGACAGCCCGGCGGGTCACGACGGTTTCCTCACCGAGTCCGACGTGGTGGGCCCCATGCTCGCCAGGACACTCGAACTCGCCGCACAGGGATCCCCCGACCGAACCCGAGGACATGCATGACCGACCGCGATCACAGCCCCCGGCCCGCCGCCCTCGGCCTGACGGGACTGGCAGTGGGGCTCGGCATCATCGGCGTGGCCATCGGCTTCGCCACGCTGCTGGGGATCACCGCCACGGCCAGCGGCGGCGGCGACACCACCGAGTACGGGCCGATGGCGGTGACCGCCGCGTCGTCGCTGGCGCTGGGGGTGCTGCTGATCGTGGGCGCGGTGCTGCTGTGGCGCGCCCACCGTGCGGCCCGCGTCGTCATCGCGGTGGCGGTGGCGCTGCTCGTCGTGAGCTC
>NZ_JAALEF010000055.1:0-5852 GCF_014145245.1 Dietzia sp. B44
TCCCGCCGTACGGGTGCCAGACGTGCTCGGCGTCGGCGGCCAGGAGCGCGGCGGGGGAGGCGGTGAGGTGACGCGGGGCGGACATGTCAGGCGTTCGCGGGCTCGCTGGTGCCGGCACCGCGCGTGCGGATGGCGACCTTCTTCTCCTGCTTCTCGTGCGCGGCGGGCGCCGTCACGGCCGCAGCACCGGGCACTGCCGCGGGAGTCGTTCCCGGGGTCGCGGGGTGGTGAGGCGCATGGCCGGCCCCGTCCATCTGCAGGACCTCGAGGCCGGCGTCGGCGATCATCTGCAGGTCCTCTCCACCGGGCTGGCCCTCGCTGGTGAGGTAGTCGCCGAGGAACAGTGAGTTGGCCACGTAAAGGCCCATGCCCTGGAGGTAGCCGAGGTGTCGCTCGCGGCCGGCGGCCATCCGGATCTCGGTGTCGGGGGCGACGAACCGGACCATCGCGAGGATCCGCAGGCAGTCGCGCGGGTTGAGCGTGTCCACGCCCTCGAGCGGGGTGCCGTCGAAGGGCAACAGGAAGTTCACCGGGATCGAGTCGACGCCCTTGGCGCGCAGGTCGAAGGCCAGCTCGACCAGCTGCTCGCGGGTCTCGCCCATGCCGGCGATGAAGCCCGAGCACGCCGACAGGCCCGCGCCGTGCGCCTGGCTCACGGTGTGCTCGCGGTCGGCGTAGGTGTGGGTCGTGCAGATCTCCTCGTAGTGGCTCTCCGCCGTGTTGAGGTTGTGGTTGTAGGCGTCGGCGCCGCTCGCGCAGAGCTTCTCGGCCTGACCGTCCTTCAGCGCGCCCAGGCAGGCGCACACCTCGACGCCCGGGGTGTCGGACTTGATGGCCTCGATGATGTCGGAGACCTTGCCGACCTCGCGGTTGCTCGGGCCGGTGCCGCTGGCGACCAGGCACACGCGCGAGGCGCCGGCCGCGATGCCCGCCTTGGCCGCGGTGACGGCCTCCTCGGTGTTCAGCCAGGTGTAGCGCAGGATGCCGGCGGTGGAGTTGAGGCGCTGCGAGCAGTAGAAGCAGTCCTCCGGGCACAGGCCGCTCTTGAGGTTGACCAGGTAGTTGACCTTGACCTTGTTGCCGAAGTGCTCGAACCGCAGCCGGGACGCGGCCGCGACCACCTCCATGAGCTCGGCGTCGGACGAGTCGAGCACGGCGAGCGCCTCCGTCGCGTCGATCGCCCCGCCGTCGAGAATGCGGTCCGCGAGCTCGTGCCAACGGGTGGTCGTGGTGGCCATGGTTCCTCCTGAACGCCGTTCATTGAACGCCGTTAAGGTAGCGGGAATTCGCCGACTTGTACAGCGTTCAGGTTGCAGGCGCGTCGGAGCCGCGGGAGGGGCGATAGGGTTACCGGTCGTGGCTCTCAACAAGTCGGCCGTCGTCGACACCGCGCTCGGACTCCTGCATGAAGCGGGGTTGCCCGGCATGTCGATGCGCACGCTGGCGACGCGGCTGAACGTCCAGCCGAGTGCTCTGTACTGGCACTTCCCGTCAAAGCAGGCACTGCTCACCGCGGTCGCCGAGCGGGTCCTGGCGGACGTGGCCCCGGTGAAGGCCGGCGCATCGGCCGCCGACGAACTGCGCGGGGTGACCCGGGCGATGCGGATCGCTGTCGCGGGGGTGCCCGACGGGGCCGAGATCGTGGCACTGGGGCTGGCTGCCGGTGCGGTGAACCCGGTGGCCGACGCGGTCGCACGGACGTGTGCGCGGCACGGGGGCGGCGATCGGGCGGCGGGCCTGACCACGGCTCTCGCCGCCTACGTGCTCGGCGTGACGATCGAGGAGCAGACCCACCACAACCTCGCCGCCGTGGACCCCGCGATGCCGCGCGTGGACTACGACTCGCGATTCGACGAGGGGCTCGAGGCGATGCTGGCGGGGATGGTCGGCTGACGCCGCGCCTCGGCCGGGCCCGCACATCGAAAGGACGTTCCGCACACCTGCTTCTCGCGAAACGTGTGCGGAACGTCCTGATCGATGAGTGGCTATGGATGAGTGCTGCCGACCGCGAACGGCCGGACCCGACTCAACTCCGGTTGAACACCTGGGTGGCGTAGAGCTTGTTGTCGCCGGCCACGGCGACGCCCATGCCCATCGAGGTGTGGTCGGTGCGCAGCAGGTTGAGCCTATGTCCGGTGGACGCCATCCACTGGTTGACCAGCTGCTGAGGGGTGGCGTTGCGCCAGTTCTGCAGCACGTTCTCCGACCAGCGCGTGGTGCCGGCCGGGACCTGGTCGCGCAGATCGGGGTTGTGGTACATGCGGTTCTCCGCGGCCTGCACCTGGCTCCAGGCGGTGGCCAACCGGACGAGCGCGTCGTTGGACGGGAGCGGAGCCCGGCCGTTGGCCACGCGCGCGGCGTTGGTGGCGTCGTGGAGCTGCTGGCGGTACTCGGCGCTCGTGGGATCGAGGGCCGGGACCGTACCGCCGCCGCCGCCGCCGACGGCGACGCCGAACGACGAGCCCGGCATGAGGAACTGCTGCGCAGAGGCCGCGGGGACGCCGAGTCCGGCGACAGCCATGGTGGCGGCAGCGCAGACGGCGAGGGGCTTGACGAAACGAGGGGAAGTGCGACGCACGAGGGATCTCCAGTTCTGCACACCCCGAGGGGGAGGGCGTGCAGAGGCCACGGTAGAGAGCAAGTCCCCGCCGGGCTAGGGGGAAAAGAAATCTAGCCGTATTTTCACACAGTTAACCGGAAGAACCCCTGGTCGTGCTACCCCCGCTCGAAGTCGAGTACGACGTGGATCACTCCGTCCTCGCCCGCGGCCGTTCCCACTCCCACCTTCGTGAACGCGCTGTCGAGCATCCGCTCGCGCATCCCGGTGTCGGTGAGCACGTTCTGCGGCGTGGCCTCCGGGGGCAGGGTCAGGACCGTGCGGTCGCGGGCCTCGCCGCTGTCGGGGACCGGGAGGTCGCCGGTCGTGGGGTCGCCCACCGCCAGCTGGTCCGCGCGGACCGCGGCCTCGACGGAGAGGATCGCGTCGGTGACCAGCCGCTCGGCGCCCACCGCGGTCCGCGCCTCGTTGACCCCGGCCACCACGCTGCCCTCGAACGCCTTCCGGGCCACCTCGGGCGGAACCACGACGAGAGGGGCGTCCTGCTCGGCGACGGTGGTGGTCGCGGTGGTCCCCGGCGTGGACGGGCCCGACATGAGGGAGGCGAGGCCGGGGATGTCCAGCGGGAAGGGCAGGGCGAGTTCGAGCGACCCCTGGGCGGAGGCCGTGCCGGCGCCCGTGACGAGCAGGAGGGCGGAGGCCCCGGCTGCGACGGCGGAACGGATGGGATGACGCACGTGGGTGTCCTTTCCTGGGGTGGCGGCCGGAGCCGGACCCGGCGGGGATCGTTGACTCACACTGTAGTGCCGCGAGTTCACTCATGCATCTTTCGTCACAGAAGTCACATCTGTTACATCGTATGTAGTGGACCGCGCGGCCCGGGGCCGTACACATCTCCGACTTGCAACGATCGGCTCGAGAGCCCGCGTCGAGCGGTGATCGGCGTTAGGGTCGGAGCCATGACGTCGATCCAACGAACACGGAACATCGATCCGATCACCGCCGCCGACCTGGAGTCGCTGGGCACCGCCTCGGGACCGGCGGTGTCGGTGTTCATGCCGACGCACCGCGGCGGGCCGGAGACGCGGCAGGGCCCGCTGAGGTTGCGCTCGCTGCTCGACCGCGCGCAGGCCGAGCTGGTCACCCGGGGCACACCGGCCGAGGTGGCCGCCGAGCTGCTCGCGCCGCTGCGGGAGCTGGGGAACGAGGACCCCTTCTGGCAGCACACCGCCCACGGACTGGCGCTCTACGCCGCCCCCGGCATCGCACGGGCCTTCCGGCTGGGCACGGAGATGCCGGAACTGGTCCACGTGTCCGACTCGTTCGCCGTCCGCCCCCTGGTCCCGTCCGCGGTCGGCGACGGCGAGTTCCTCATCCTGGCCCTGAGCCAGAACTCGGTGCGCTTGTTCGAGGCCACCCGGGGTTCGGTCCACGAGCGGGACATCGGCACCGCGCCGGCGTCGATGGAGGACGCCGAGGGTCGCACCGAGCGCGAGCCCCAGCTCCAGCACCAGGCCGCTGCCGGGGGCACCGCCGCCTTCCACGGGCACGGTGCCGGCGGCGAGGTGGACCGCGTGATGCTGCAGAAGTTCTTCCGTCAGGTGGCGGCGGGTATCGACGAGCTGCTCGCGGGGCCCGACCGCCGACCGCTCGTCCTGGCGGCGGTGGCCGAGCACCACCCGATGCTCAGGGAGGAGCTGTCCTACCCCCACCTTCTCGACGACGTGGTGGCAGGGAACCCGGACCACGCCAGCGGCGCGGAGTTGCAGGAGAAGGCGTGGCCGATCGTCCAGCCCGTCCTCGGCGCCGACGCGGCAGCGGCGACCGAGCGGTTCGGGGAAGCCCTCGGGACCGGGCTCGGGGTGAGCGACCCCAGGGAGATCGTCACCGCGGCCTCCGAGGGCCGGGTGGAGACGCTGATCCTCACCGGGGCGGCCTGTCGTCCGGAGGATCAGCCGGGCGATCTCGACGACGCCGTGGGCCACACCTGCGCCACCTCCGGACGGCTCGTGGTGCTCGAGGCCCTCCCGCACGGCAACTCGGTCGGCGCGATCCTCCGCTACTGATCACGGTTCCGCGCGACACGACCTTACCGGCGGGTAAGGTCGTGTCCGGCCAGGGCACAATGGGCCCCATGAGCTCCAGCCACCCGCACTTGACCAGTCCCCTCGTCGTCGGGCCTCTCACCCTGCGCAACCGCGTGGTCATGGGGTCGATGCACACCGGACTCGAGGACCGCAGCAAGCACCTGCCCGAGCTCACGGCCTACTTCGCCGAGCGGGCGCGCGGCGGCACCGCCATGATGGTCACCGGCGGGTTCTCCCCCGACGTGGAGGGCTGGCTGCTCCCTGCCGGGTCGATGATGGCCAGCCGGCGGATGGCGGACAAACACCGCGGCCTCACCGATGCCGTCCACGCCGAGGGCTCGCACATCCTGCTCCAGCTGCTGCACGCCGGCCGGTACGGCTATCAACCGTTCGTCCGCTCGGCCTCGTCCACCAAGTCCCCGATCAGCATGTTCAAGGCGCGGGCCCTGAGCTCGCGGGGCGTCGAGCGCACCATCGACCACTGGGTGCGGGCCGCACGACTGGCGCGCCGGGCGGGGTACGACGGCGTCGAGATCATGGGCTCCGAGGGGTACCTGATCAACCAGTTCCTCGCGGCCCGGACCAACCAGCGCACCGATGCGTGGGGTGGCACCGCGAGCAAGCGCATGCGGTTCCCCGAGGAGATCGTCCGCCGGGTCCGCGCCGAGGTGGGCCCGGAGTTCCTGATCCAGTACCGCATCAGCGTGCTCGATCTGGTGCCGGACGGGCAGACCTGGGACGAGACCGCCGAGCTCGCCCAGCGCCTCGAGGCCGCGGGCGTCGACGTGTTCAACACCGGGATCGGCTGGCACGAGGCCCGCATCCCCACCATCGTCACCTCGGTGCCGCGGGCGGCGTTCGTGGACCTGGCCGCCCGGCTCAAGCAGACCGTGGGCGTGCCGGTGATCGCCTCCAACCGCATCAACACCCCGGATGTGGCCGAGCGGATCCTCGCGAGCGGGCAGGCCGACCTGGTGTCGATGGCGCGGCCGCTGCTGGCGGACCCGGCGTTCGCCGCCAAGGTCGCCGAGGGGCGGGCCGACGAGATCAACATCTGCATCGCCTGCAACCAGGCGTGCCTCGACCACACCTTCGCCAACAAGCGGGCGTCGTGCCTGGTCAATCCCCGCGCGGGCCGGGAGACGGAGCTGGTGCTCACCGTGGCGCCCACGCGCCGGCGGGTCGCGGTGGTCGGTGCGGGCCCGGCG
>NZ_JAALEF010000518.1:0-4810 GCF_014145245.1 Dietzia sp. B44
GCCGTGGCCGTTGCGCGCGGGGGCGCCGGCCGTCGACCTGGTGGTGTTCGGGGCACACCGGCGTGGGGGCCCGCTCGAGCACCAGCTCACCTCACGTGGCGCCGCCTGGCGTGGGCCGGTCCGGTCCAGCACCGACTACCGGATGTACCGCCTCGACACCGAACCGCCCAAGCCGGGGGTCCTGCGTCACCCGGACGGCGCCGCGTTGCTCGGCGAGAGGTGGACGGTCTCCCCGGCGGCGCTCGGCAGCTTCCTCGACCAGCTCCCCAGGCCGATGCAGCTCGGCCGGGTGACGCTCGAGGACGGCACGGAGATGGTCGGCTTCGGTTGCGAGCCCACGGCCGTCACCGCGGAGGCCGACGACCTCACCGAACTCGGGGAGTGGCCCCTCGGGTGAGCCGGGCACGGGCGGGCCGATCCCGAAGCTGCGGATACGCTGGCTGAGAGGTCCGCACCCGCCGCGACCTCGAACAGTGAGGTGAGCGCCAGTGAGTCAGCTCGTGTCCTTCTACGAGACCGCACCCGTCACCGACAAGCGCGGTCTGCTCACCGACGTCATCCAACGTCCGATGCAGGTGCGGTCGGGGTATGACGTGGTGGAGGGCGAGGTCGTCCCCCGGGTGGTCTACGTGCAGGCGCCGATCGAGGGCCGCCCGCTGTTGGTGCCGTTCGGCCAGTACGACGCGTGGAGCCTGCGGCAGCGGTTCGAGGAGGCGCTGAGGGTGATGAACACCCTGGGGGCCTGCGAGATCGAGTGCGCCACCTACAGCGCCCGCCGCAACGCCGTCGCCGCCCGGGTGGGGGTGGGACCGATGGCCGGGTGGGGCAAGGTGACCCGCACCCAGAGCACGGACTTCGACTATTCCTTCTCGGGCTCTGGGGCCTCCCCTCGAGACCCCGGGCCGATCCGGTGGACCAACATCCCCGGTCTGGACGCCGCCAAGCAGTCGGTGCTGCTCAACGGCGGACGCCGGGTGGAGATCACGATCGAGTCGGAGTCCGAGTTCGCCGCGGACTCCGACCTCGCCCGGCGCCTCAAGTCCGCCGGCCTGGTTCTCGGCCTCGAGGGGCGGACCCAGGCCAAGACCCTGCTGCGGATCAAGGCCGAGTTCCCGGCGGTGTGACCTTCAGCCGCCGCTCACCGGCGCCAGTGCCGCGACGTCGTCCACCGCCCGGCGGAGCTCACGCGAGGCCGCGCAGTCACCGAGCCGTCGGGTGACCGCATCCGCGATCGACCGGTAGAACCACAACTTCTCCTGCGGCCCGGCGTTGAAGAGCCCCCACATGTCGTCACCCAGTCGTTCGTGGGCGGCGACCATCGAGCGCAGGTTGTGGATCTTGTCCGCCGCCGAGATGAGCAGGCATTCCTCGGAGTCCTCCGCGAGCGCGGCGAGGTACCCCTCCTTGCGCACGCGCCACGGCGGGGTCTCCTCACCCGCGGTCTTCTCCTCCGAGACGCCGCGAACGAGCTCGGTGACCCGGTCGCCGAACTCGGCGATCATGTCATCGGCCGAGTAGACCGACGGCGGGACGTCCTCGAGAACGTCGTGGAGCAGCGCGGCGACCGCCACGTCCGGGTCGTCGGTGAAGTCGGACACGATCATCGCCACCGCCACGGGGTGCGCGATGTAGGGCGTCGGGTCGTCCTTGCGGGTCTGGCCGGCGTGGCAGCGGGCCGCGACCGCGAGCGCGCGGTCGATGGTGGGTGTCCAGGTCAGGGACATGGCGCTCTCCTCTGAGCGAGTGGGGCCTGAGGTAGTGGAACCGTTCGGCGGGGTGGGGGCGTCGTACCTCATGAGACACGACGACGAGATCACGACGACGACGAGGTGAGCAGATGCCCGACGGGACGATCAGAGCCGATGCGGACAGGATCGCGTCCGCCGTCGCGGTGTTCCGCGAGTCCGGAGAGCGTGTTGCGGAGGTGACGTTCCCGCACGTCGCGGCGGGTGTGGCAGCTGCACTGCCCGGGGGGTCGGCGATCGCCTCAGCCCTGGACCGGGCGTGTGGCGCGGCGGCGGTGTGCGCGACCCGGAGTTCGGGGCGCCTGACCGGGCTGGCGGACTTTGCCGAGCAGGCGCACCGGTTCCTGGAGGCGCGGGACGAGGACTTCGCGGACCTGCTCGCGCAGGTCGCCCCGCGGTGAGTCAGGCCGCGATGGATCAGAACGTCTTGGCGTCGATCACGAACCGGTAGTGCACGTCCGACCGGACCACGCGGTCGTAGGCCTCGTTGATCTTGTCCGCCGAGATGAGCTCGATCTCGGCGGTGATCCCGTGCTCGGCGCAGAAGTCGAGCATCTCCTGGGTCTCGGGGATCCCGCCGATCATGGACCCGGTCAGGATCTTGCGCCCGGCGGCGACGGACCCGGCCCGCACCGACATCGGCTCCGTCGGGATCCCGATGTTGACCAGCGCCCCACGCGGTTTGAGGGTAGCGAGGAACCGGTCCAGCGGCAGGTTCGCGGACACGGTGTTGAGGATGACGTCAAAGGTGCCGCGGAGTTCGCGGAGCGTGGCCTTACCCTCGTCGCCGGCGGTCGCGTAGTGCTCGACGGCGCCGTACCGCAGCGAATCGTCCCGCTTGGAGGTGGTCTGCGACAGGACCGTGACCTCGGCACCCATCGCCACCGCGAGCTTCACTCCGACGTGTCCGAGCCCGCCCATGCCGAGCACGGCGACCTTGGTGCCCGGGCCGACGTTCCACTGCCGCAGGGGCGAGAACATGGTGATCCCCGCGCACAGCAGCGGCGCCGCGGAGGCCGGGTCGAGCCCGTCGGGGACGGACACAACCATTGGCTCCTCGACCACGATGTGGGTCGAGTAGCCGCCCTGGGTGACGGGCCCCTCCGGATGGTCCTCGGGCAGCGGTGAGCCGTAGGTCGCCACAGCCCCGCGCTCGCACTCCTGCTCCTGGCCCGCGGTGCAGGACGAGCACTCATGGCAGGCACCCACCAGACACCCGACGCCGACGCGATCGCCGACCGCGTGCCGGGTGACCTCGGAACCGACCTCCTGGACGATGCCGACGATCTCGTGCCCGGGCGCCACGGGGTAGGCGGTCTGGCCCCACTCGCCGCGCACGTGGTGGATGTCGGAATGGCAGATGCCGGCGTACTCGATCTCGATGAGCACATCGGCCGGCCCGGTATCCCGACGCCGGATCGTGGTCTTCTCCAGAGGCGCGTCCGGTGCGGTGGCGGCTACGGCGGCGACGTCCATGTGATCTCCCTAGGGTCGAGCGAAACGTGAACTGGCTGTTGATCCCGTGTTCCCGCCACAGTAGAGGGACTTCGTGTTCTGCCGCCGGGTCGACATCCGAGGCTGCACTGGCGCGGAAATGCGAAGGTGCCCTCCTGAACAGGATTGATACGACTCGTACAGAGTCCGTACCGCCAGCTCAGAAGGGCCTAGTAGTGCCCCATAGAGTGGTGTAACTCGGTGGCCGAGATCGTCTGCGATTCCGTGTTGTGTACGGATGTAGAGCGGCCACCGTGTGATCCTTCGAGTCAACCTTCTACCGAATCCTCGAACGGAGTCATCACGATGACCGCACCCCATATTGTCGACCCTGCAGGCCTGCTTAGCCAAGCCCTGACCGACGCGTCACCGGATCTGATGCGCGAGCTGCTGCAGACCATGATCAACGCCCTGCTGTCCGCGGACGCCGACGCCGTGTGCGGCGCCGAGTGGAACGCCCGCTCGTCAGAGCGCACCAACTACCGCAACGGTTACCGCCACCGGCCCCTGGATACCTGGGTCGGCACCGTCGACGTCGCCGTCCCGAAGCTGCGCTCGGGCTCCTACTTTCCCGAGTGGCTGCTCGAGCGTCGCAAGCGGGCCGAGTCCGCGCTGATCACCGTCGTGGCGGACTGCTATCTGGCCGGGGTCTCCACCCGCCGGATGGACAAGCTGGTCAAAACTCTCGGCATCGACTCGCTGTCCAAGTCCCAGGTCTCCCGCATGGCCGAAGACCTCGATGAGCAGGTCGCGGCGTTCCGGCACCGGCGCCTGGACGAGGCCGGACCGTTCACGTTCGTCACCGCCGATGCGCTGACGATCAAGGTCCGGGAGAACAAGCAGGTCGTCAAAGCCTCGGTGCTGCTGGCCACCGGGGTCAACGGTGACGGCCACCGCGAGGTCCTGGGCATGCAAGTCGCCACCAGCGAGACGAAGGCCTCGTGGAACACCTTCTTCGCCGACCTGGTGGCCCGTGGCCTGGGCGGAGTCCGGCTGGTGACCTCCGATGCCCACGCCGGGCTGATCGAGGCGATCGCGGCGAACCTGCCCGGAGCTGCGTGGCAGCGCTGCCGCACCCACTACGCGGCGAACCTGATGGCCGTGTGCCCCAAGTCGATGTGGCCGGCCGTGAAGGCGATGCTGCATAGCGTCTACGACCAGCCCACCGCCGAGGCTGTCAATGCCCAGTTCGACCGGCTCTTGGACTACACCGAAGGCAGACTGCCCGAGGTTGCTGACCACCTCGGCGATGCCCGCGAGGACCTGCTGGCGTTTATCGCGTTCCCCGACGATGTGTGGCGGCAGATCTGGTCCAACAACCCCACCGAGCGCCTCAACCGGGAGATCCGACGCCGCACCGACGTGGTCGGGATCTTCCCGAACCGGGATGCCATCGTTCGCCTCATCGGCGCCGTCCTGGCCGAGCAGACCGACGAATGGGCCGAAGGACGCCGCTACCTCGGACTCGAAGTCCTGAGCCGCTGCCGACTCACCCTGACCACCGACCCCGCCACCAGCTCGCCGACGGAGGTGAGCACCGATGACCTGATGCAACTACCCGCCTGACCACC
>NZ_JAALEF010000518.1:4820-7989 GCF_014145245.1 Dietzia sp. B44
CCGCCGCTACCTCGGTCTCGAAGTCCTCAGCCGCTGCCGACTCACCCTGACCACCGACACCGACACCAGCTCGCAGACGGAGGTGACCACTGATGCACTGATGCAACTACCCGCCTGATCACCAACGAAGGATCACAATTCAGTTACACCACTTCCAGGGGCTTGACCAAGGGCCTCGCGTGATCCACAGTCATCCCGCGTGTTCAGCTACGTCGAGTCAGCCGAATTCATCGGATGGAGGTCTCACTACCGGCGCTTCCGAGGCTGCCGAAGACGTCGACGCTGCCGAGGTTGACGCTCCCGGTAGTGGTGACCGAGAAGTTGCGGAAGTGCATAGCAACCGGGAACTGAGCGTCCTGGAGGGCGCTGATCTCGCTGGGTCCGTTGAGCGGCGCGATGCTGTCCTCCGTCACGCAGATCGTCGTGGCAACGTAGTCCCCGTCGTTCAAGTTGGGAACGCTGACCTTGTGCGGGCTCGCGAAGGCCCCTTCCTGGTCGAGCAGGTCACTCGAGTCGTTCACGACGACACGCAGATCGGATTGGTCGGTCGGCCAGACCGGGTTGCTGAAGAGGTCCTCGGCGAAGCTGTCGTCCCAGGTTTCCGGGTCGATGTCCTCTTGGCTGATCGAACCCTCGACCACCAGCGGGCCGACGCAGGCCATGTTCTCAGGTGCGACGACAGTGAAGTGGGCAGTGTCGCCACTGACGTTCACTGTGAGTTCGGGCGAGTCGATCTTGAGGATGTCGGTGGGGTCGATGGGGTTGAAGGCCTGAGCCTGGGCGATTGCGGGCGCAATGAACGAGCCTGCACCCAGCAGTGCAGCGGCTACGGCAGCGGCGCTGTAGGTACGCACGGAAGTTGACGACATGAGAGGTCTCCTTGGTGAAGTGAAAGATGAAGAGGTGAAGTGTCCTCGGGACCTGTTGAGCTAGGGCCCTGGCTGTCCTAGCGGAGGGGACCGCGGCAAGACCTCTTTCGGCGCGAGGCCTGGGTGGTTCTCCTCGGACTGCGCGGCTTGCGCTGTGGGCGACTGCATACCGACGCTCGAGGTGTCGTGCGCAGTCGATAGCGCGCTTCGGTTGAGGCCGTCACCTACGAGGCTGAATGCCGCAGGCGCTGCGCACGCCAGGGCGATCACGGCAAGCCGGCGCCGTCGGGTAATGCCGAGTTTGTTCGCGAAGATCACGGAGGTGGCGGCGAACAGGATCGCGACAGTGAGTCCGGAGACGGCAGCCCGAGTCGCGCTCGAGGTATGCCGGAGCGTGTCGTACAGCAGTTCGATGTGCCAGTTGAGGCCGAGAAAAGCGCCGGCGAAGGCGAAGGCGGTCAGGGTAGCGGCGAGCGCCGCCTCGAGCAGGTTCGGAAGAGTCAGGAGGAGAATCGCCCGACACATCAGGTATGCGGCCGCCACGAAGGCGGCGGCGAGGACTGGCACGGCGATCGCGCCAAGGTAGTGGAGCCACCATTCGATGAGGTTCCAATCGGTGAGGTGGTCGACTGCGAGTACATGATTCACGAGTGACCTCCTGGGCGGATCGAGAGCGGCTGCGTTCTCCGGATACATTTCATTCCCACGTCAGGTTCTGGCCAGCGTTGATATCGATAAGCCCCCTTATCGAGTGATCCGCTTAACAGTCATTGGGTTCGAGGTAGCGTCACACGCATCGCAGACGTGGCCAACCGAGAGGAGGCGTTCCCGTGGAGACCCTGACCATGCGGCAGGTCGCTGAGCTCGCCGGCGTCAAGCGCCCGGTCGTCTCGGTGTGGCGCTCCCGGTCAGTCGGAACTCCGAACCCATTTCCTGCGCCAGTGGATCCGAGCGGACTGGTATTCGACGCCGAGGAAGTCGGTGGCTGGTTGAACGCCACCGGCCGTGGGAACAACCCGGAGGCGCAGGAGGATGCAGCACTGTTCTCGTCGCTCATGGGTCGGGCGGCGTCCAAGTTCGACGATGCCTCGGCGCTCCTCCTCCTCCACGCGCTGTCCGGTGCTCCGCTGGCTGATCAGAGCAGTGACGACCTCGCGATGCTCCCGGTGGGACACGGAGTGGAGGAAGTTCTGTCCGTAGAGCAGGCGGGCAGGGCGCTGCGTGACCATGACCTGGTTGCGTGCATCGATCGCCTCGCCGAGGCCGGCGTCACTGCGACACGGGTGCTGAACAGGCTGGCCCGGCTCCAGGAAGCCAAGGATTCACCGCTCGCCTCGGAGTCACTCACCGCGAAGGGCGATGCACTGGCGTGCGAGGTGGTCGCGGCGCTGGCCGGCGATTCCGACAGGGCACTCGTGCCGTGGGGGCCGGGCGGCCTGCGGCTTCTCGCGAGCGTGGTGGCGAGGTCTTCCGAGTCGGATCGGCCGCGAGTCGTTGCGCCGGATGACCCGACCGGGCCGGTGGATCGACTGCTCTGGCGCTACCTCGCCGCACTCGGCGCCCACCTGGAGCCGGCGACCAATGCAACGGCCACCCTTCTCGTCGGGCATTGGGCGGCGATTCCCCGGGACCGGACTGAGAGCTTCTTCGACACGATCGACAACGTGGTGCTGGGCCTGGAACCGGGCAGCGCTGCGGTGGTATTCGCTCCCGCCCCGCTGCTGGTCGACGAGTTGCCGGGGACGGACCATCGGCGGCGGATCCTGAGCGGGACAGGCGGCGACTATGTGGCGCCCCTGCGCTACGTCGCTCGCCTGCCGCGGGGATTGTGCCGGTTCGGTGGTCGTCGTCGGATGGCGCTGTGGGTGCTGGGGGAGTCCGGCGACACCGCGGGTGCGCGGAGTTTCACGACGTTCGGGGAGCACTCGGCCCACGCGCTGGATACGCGGGAGAACCGTGCACTCGCCTCTGACGCTGTCGCGGCTCTCCGCGGAGGCGCCGCACGGCGGAGTCACGCGTTCCTGCGCAGCGAGCACCGGCTCACCGAGGCGGTGGTGAGCAAATCCGCGCTCGCGCTGCCGGTCACCACCGACGTCGCGGAGGACGGCGGTGATGCGCTGGCCCGCCTGTGGGAGAAGCGCGACGCGTCGGCGTCCGGGGTGCTCGACGGGGTCGAGGTGGTGGCGGCCGGATCTGCGGCTGATCACTCCCTGCCGTGGAGGGCGGCGACCACGGGCACGCACCGGCCTGCCCGGGTGATCACGGGCGTGCGCATCCCCGCGGAGGTCTTCGCGGCGGGA